>CAMMHE010000009.1 GCA_946496575.1 uncultured Clostridium sp.
GTGCACCCATTCTTTCTGGACCATATTCAGGGAAACCTTGAATATATTTTCCAGTATTGAAAGCAGCATCTGCAAGCAGAAGTGAAGCTGTTTTTGCCCCTTGGCCACCTCTACCATGCCATCTAATTTCAATCAAATTTTTCATTAATTCAGCCTCCTTTTAACTAAAAATCCATAAGATTTTTTAATGACTTTAGTATATTATTATTTCATTTTATTGTCAAGAATTCGAACAGTATGTTCATCTAAAAATTAGTAAAACTGTGACATATAATATTGAAAAGTATTATCTTTATTGATATAATTAAAAATATTTTAAATAATAATTAAGAAAGGAGACATGATAGACTAAAATATCATGGTATAATAATTATGGAAGAATTAAGAAAAATAAATACAAATATTTCAAATGATATTATATATATAGGAGTAAATGATAGAAACATAGATTTATTTGAAAGTCAATATATAGTACCAAATGGAATAACATATAACTCATATATAATAAAAGATAAAAAAACAGTAATCATGGATACTGTTGATAAAAGAGCAAGTAATGAATGGTGGGAAAATTTAGAAAAAGAATTAGAAGGAAAAGAGCCAGACTATTTAGTAGTATCACATTTAGAACCAGACCATGCATATAATATTGAAGCAATAGCAAAAAAATATCCAAAAATGAAAATAGTGGGAAATTTAAGAACATTTAGTTTTATACCACAATTTTTTAATATACCAAATTTAGATGAAAGAAAAGTTCTAGTAAAAGAAGGAGATACATTAAATTTAGGAAAACATATACTTCAATTTTTTATGGCACCAATGGTGCATTGGCCAGAAGTAATGGTAACATATGAACAAACGGAAAATATATTATTTTCAGCAGATGCATTTGGAAAATTTGGAACATTAGATACAGATGAACATTGGTTACCAGAAGCACGTAGATACTATTGTAATATTGTTGGTAAATATGGAGTTCAAGTTCAAGCAGCATTAGCAAAATTAAAAACGTTAAACTTAAAAATAATATGTCCATTACATGGACCAATATTAAGAGAAAATTTGGAGTATTATTTAGAAAAATATAATACATGGAGTAGATACGATGCTGAAGAAGATGGAATATTAATAGCTTGTGCTTCAATTCATGGAAATACATTACAAATAGCAAAACAAATAGAAAAAATATTGAAAGAAAAAGGAACCAAAAATGTAACTTTGTTAGACTTAACTAGAATAGATCATTCAGAAGCAGTAGGACAGGCTTTTAGATTTAACAAAATTATTCTAGCTTCATCAAGTTACGATTCAGGGTTATTTATGCCAATGGAAAATTTTTTATGCAAATTAAAAAGTAAAAATTACCAAAATAAGAAAGTAGCAATAATAGAAAATGGAACATGGGCACCATCAGCAGGTAGAAGAATCAAAGAAATATTATCAGAAATGAAAAATATAGAGATTTATGAACCACAAGTTACAATAAAGTCACGATTAGACCAAAATAGCAAAATGCAGATAAATGAATTATTGGATAATATAATCAGCAATAAGTTATAAACGAAAAAAATGTAAATATAGTTTATATAAAACAAAGAGGAGGAAAAATATGCTAAAGCTAAAAAATATAACTAAATCTTATGAAGCTGCAGGAAGTTCAGTTGAGGCGTTAAAAGGAATAAATATAGAGTTTAGAAAAAGTGAATTTGTATCAATATTAGGTCAGAGTGGATGCGGAAAAACGACGTTATTAAATATTATTGGAGGATTAGATAGATATACAGATGGTGATTTAATTATAAATGGAAAATCAACTAAAGAATTTAAAGATAAAGATTGGGATGCTTATAGAAACTATTCAGTAGGTTTTGTATTCCAAAGCTATAATTTAATACCACATCAAACAGTGCTAGCTAATGTTGAATTAGCGTTAACATTATCAGGAGTTCCAAAAAAGGAAAGAAGAGAAAAAGCAATAAAAGCACTACAAGATGTGGGATTATCAGAACAGATTCATAAAAAGCCAAACCAATTGTCTGGTGGACAAATGCAGAGAGTAGCAATAGCAAGGGCAATTGTAAACGATCCAGATATAATTTTGGCAGATGAACCAACAGGGGCTTTGGACACAAAAACAAGTGTACAAGTAATGGAAATATTAAAAGAAATTTCAAAAGACAGGCTAATAATAATGGTTACGCACAATCCAGAATTAGCAGAAAAATATTCAACAAGAGTTGTAAAAATATTAGATGGTGTAATAACAGATGATTCAAAACCATTTACAGATCAAGATTCTGAAAATGAGAAGGGAATAAAAGCAAAAACAGGAAGAACATCAATGAAATTTTTTACAGCATTAAGATTAAGTCTTAATAATTTAATGACTAAAAAAGGAAGAACTATATTAACATCATTTGCAGGGAGTATAGGAATTATTGGAATAGCTTTAATATTAGCAATATCAGCAGGAGTTCAAAATTATATAAAAAAGGTAGAGGAAGATACACTTTCTTCATATCCTATTACAATAGATGAAGCAACAATAGATATATCAAGTATGATGGAAAGTATGATGGGAGAAAAAGAAGATGATACTTCTAATTATGAAGAAGGAAGAATTTATTCTAAAGATATAATGAATGAAATGATATCAACATTATCTAATAAATTAGATACAAATAATTTACAAGAACTAAAAAAATATTTAGAAGAGGGAAATAATGAAATAGTTAATAATGCAAATGCAATACAATACAATTATAATCTAAATATTAACCTATATAAAGAAAATACAGAAAATGAAATAGTCAGAGTAAACCCAAGCACAGTACTAGATGCAATGGGAATGGGAGAAATGTTAGAAGCACAAAATGAGGCAAGTATGTCTATGATGGCAGGTAGTTCAATGACAAGCAACACAGATGTATGGATTGAAATGATAGATAATGAGGAATTATTACATTCTCAATATGATTTATTAGCAGGAACTTGGCCTAAAGATTATAATGAAGTAGTATTAGTAGTTAATAAAGATAATGAAATAAGTGATTATACATTATATGCTTTAGGACTAAAAAATCAAAATGAATTAAAAAAGAAATGGGAAGCAATGCAAAAAGGAGAGACAGTAGAAGAAGAGCAACAATCATCATATAGTTTTGATGAATTATTAAATTTAAAATTCAAATTAATACTAAATACTGATTATTATAGTAAAGAAAATAATTTATGGATTAATAAAAGTGATGATAAAGAATATATGAAAGAGAAAATTAATAATGCAGAAGATGTAAAGATTGTAGGAATCATAAGACAAAATGAAGAAAGTGTAGCTGCTGGAATGAGTACAGGGATAGCATATCAAAAAACTTTAAAAGAGTATGTAATAAATAAAATAAATGAATCAGATATAGTTAAAGAACAAAAAAATAATCCACAAATAAATGTATTTACAGGAATAGAATTTGCTACAGGAGAAGAAACACAAGAGTTTAGCATGCAAAACCTAACAGATGAACAAAAAATGCAATTAAGTCAGTTATCTGCAGAAGAAATGTCAAAAGTATTAGAAACATATAAAGAAAATCAGGATGCAAGTTATGAAAATAATTTAAAAAGATTAGGAGTAATAGATTTAAATAAACCAACATCAATAAATATATATCCAAAAGATTTTGCATCAAAAGACAAAATAACAAATGCAATAGAAGATTACAATCAAAAACAAATAGAAGAAGGAAAAGAAGAAAATGTAATAAATTATACAGATATAGTAGGAATAATGATGAAATCTGTTACTCAAATAATTAATACAATAAGCTATGTACTTATTGCGTTTGTGGCGATTTCACTGATTGTATCATCAATAATGATAGGAATAATTACTTACATTTCTGTACTAGAAAGAACAAAAGAAATTGGAATATTAAGAGCAATAGGAGCTTCTAAAAAAGATATTTCAAGAGTATTTAATGCTGAAACATTTATAATAGGACTAATTTCAGGATTATTAGGAATAGGAATCACAGTGTTATTAACAATACCGATCAATTTAATTATATATGCATTAACAGGTGTAACAGTAACTGCGACAGTACCTTTTATAGCAGGAGTTATATTAATATTAATAAGTATGATACTTACAATAATTGCTGGTCTAATACCTGCAAAATTTGCAAGTAGAAGAGATCCAGTTGAAGCATTAAGAACAGAATAAATTTTTATAAATTAGCACTCTACTATTGACATTGCTAAAAATAAATATTATAATTATATATGTAAAAAAACAAGGCACATTCTAAATGAAAGATTGTGCTTTTAAATATTCATTAAAGGAGGAGTGATTGTATGAATATTCAAAAATTTACTCAAAAATCTTTAGAGGCAATACAAGGTGCACAAAATTTAGCAATAAAAAACCACAATTCACAAGTGGAACAAGAACATCTGCTTTTAGCACTTATAGATCAAGATGACAGCTTAATAAAGGAACTCCTAAAAAAAATTGGAACATCAGAAGAAAGATTTACAGAAGAACTTAGAAAAAAAGTAGAAAATATGCCAAAAATTACAGGAGCGTCAAGACCAAATGATGGAATATATGTATCACAAGAAGTAGATATAGTGCTAGTAAATTCAGAGAATATAGCAAAAAAAATGAAAGATGAATATGTATCTGTTGAACACATAATGATAGCCATATTTGAAAATCCTAGTAGAGAAATAAGAGAATTATTAAAAAAACATAATATAACAAAAAATGAATTTTTAAAAGCTTTATCAAGTGTTAGAGGAAATACAAGAGTTACAACAGATAATCCAGAAGAAACATATAATGCACTAAAAAAATATGGACAAGATTTAGTAGCTTTAGCACGTGAACAAAAATTGGATCCTGTAATAGGAAGAGATACTGAAATAAGGAATGTTATTCGAATATTATCAAGAAAAACAAAAAATAATCCTTGCTTGATAGGTGAACCAGGAGTTGGAAAAACTGCAATAGCAGAAGGATTAGCATTAAGGATAGTAAGAGGAGATGTACCAGAAGGATTAAAAAATTGTACAATATTTTCTTTAGATATGGGCTCATTGGTTGCAGGTGCAAAATATAGAGGAGAATTTGAAGAAAGATTAAAAGCAGTTTTACAAGAAATAAAGAAAAGCGAAGGAAAAATAATTCTATTTATAGATGAAATTCACACAATAGTTGGTGCAGGAAAAACAGATGGAGCAATGGATGCGGGAAATATTTTAAAACCTATGCTAGCTCGTGGAGAATTACATTGTATAGGTGCTACAACATTAAATGAATACAGGCAATATATTGAAAAAGATCAAGCATTAGAAAGACGTTTTCAACCAGTAATGGTAGATGAACCAACAGTAGAAGACACGATATCTATTTTAAGAGGATTAAAAGAAAGATATGAAATATACCATGGAGTAAAAATATCTGATAATAGTTTAATTGCAGCAGCAACATTATCACATAGATATATATCAGATAGATTTTTGCCAGATAAAGCTATAGATTTAATAGATGAAGCATGTAGTATGATAAAAACTGAAATGGAATCAATGCCAACAGAATTAGATGAAGTATCAAGAAAAATAATGCAATTAGAGATAGAAGAGACAGCATTAGGCAAAGAAAATGATGAAATGTCAAAGCAACGTTTATCAGATATTCAAAAAGAAAAATCAGAGCTTAAATCAAAATTTAATGAAATGAAAGCTAAATGGGAAAATGAAAAACAAGCAATTGGAAAAGTACAAAAATTACGTGAAGAAATTGAACATATAAATTCACAAATAGAACAAGCAGAAAGAAACTATGACTTAAATAAAGTAGCAGAATTAAGATATGGAAGACTACCAGATTTACAAAAACAGCTAGAACAAGAGGAAGAAAAGCAAGAAAAAACTAAAGAAAGTGGATTACTTAGAAATAAAGTAACAGAAGATGAAATAGCAAAAATAATATCAAGATGGACAGGAATACCAGTTACAAAACTTATGGAAGGTGAAAGAGAAAAAATATTACATTTAGACGAAATACTTCATAAAAGAGTAATAGGACAAGATGAAGCTGTAGAAAAGGTAACAGAAGCAATAATACGTTCAAGAGCAGGAATAAGTGATCCAAGTAGGCCAATAGGTTCATTTATGTTTTTAGGTCCTACAGGAGTAGGAAAAACAGAGCTTGCAAAATCACTTGCAGAAAGTTTATTTGATGATGAACATAATATGGTAAGAATAGATATGTCAGAATATATGGAAAAATATTCTGTATCAAGACTAATAGGCGCACCTCCTGGATATGTGGGTTATGAAGAAGGAGGTCAGCTAACAGAAGCAGTTAGAAGAAAACCATATTCAGTAATATTATTTGATGAAATTGAAAAAGCACATCCAGATGTATTTAATATACTGTTACAAGTACTAGATGATGGACGAATAACTGATTCGCAGGGTAGAACTATCGATTTTAAAAATACGATAATAATATTAACTTCAAATTTAGGATCAGAATATATATTAGAAGGTATAAAATCAAATGGTGAAATTTCAGGAGAAGCAAAAGAAAAAGCAGAAAAACTGCTAAAACAGAGTTTTAGACCAGAATTTTTAAACCGTCTAGATGAGATAGTATTTTATAAACCTCTACAAAAAAATGAGATTTCAATGATATTAGAATTATTAATTAAAGATTTAGAAAAAAGATTAGAGGATAAACACATAAAATTAGAATTAACGGAATCAGCTAAAGACTATCTAATAGAAAATGGTTATGATGAGATATATGGAGCAAGACCATTAAAAAGATTTGTTCAAAAAAAATTAGAAACTTTAGTAGCTAGGAAAATACTAACACAGGAGATATTGCCAAATACTATAGTAACAGTAGATTGCAAAGAAAATGAACTTTATATAAAATAAATTTTATAAATAAATACCTCAGATTTAATATAAATTATTTCTGAGGTATTTATATTGAAAAATATAAAATCTATAGTATAATATTATACGAGGAAATGTGATAGAAAATGGAAAATAAAAAAGTATTATTGGGAATGAGTGGAGGAGTTGATAGTTCTGTAGCAGCACTCATTTTAAAAGAAAAAGGATATGAAGTAATAGGAGTAACATTACAATTTTGTGATATTAATAATTCTGTTGATGCTAAAAATGTATGTGATTTAATTGGTATACCACATTTTACATATAATTATAAAAAAGAATTTGAAAAATATGTTATACAAAACTTTATAGATTGTTATGCAAATCAAAAAACACCTAATCCTTGTATAGAATGTAATAAATATATGAAATTTGGACTTATGTGGGAAAAAGCAAAAGAATTAAAATGTAATTATATTGCAACAGGTCATTATGCAAAAACTGAATATTTAGGAAGATATCGGAAGATATGTTTTAAAAAAAGCAAATAATATTGCAAAAGATCAAAGTTATGTATTATATAATATATCAAAAGAGTTGCTTGAAAATATAATATTTCCACTTGGAGAATTTTCATCAAAAGAAGAAATTAGAAAAATTGCAAAGAATAGAAATCTTAAAATTGCAAATAAACCAGATAGTGAAGACATTTGTTTTATACCAGATGGAAATTATAAAAAATTTCTAGAAAACAATTCTAATATAAAACCAAATGAAGGAAATATTATTAACTTAAAAGGAGAAATTCTTGGAAAACATAAAGGGTTGTATAATTATACTATTGGTCAAAGAAAAGGTTTAGGAATATCGTATAAAGAGCCACTTTTTGTGATAGGTTTCAATAAAGAAAAGAATGAATTGATTGTAGGAATAGAAAAAGAAACGTATAAAAAAGAAATGCTTGTAGATAGCTTAAATTTATTATTAGTAGATAATTTGCAACAAAAAATGCAAGTATCTGTAAAAACAAGGTACTCAAGCAAAGAAAAAAAGGCAACTATAGAGAAATTAAATAAAGATATTGTAAAAGTAGTATTTGAAGAACCTGTTCAAAGAATAACCCCTGGACAATCAGCAGTATTCTATTTAGATGATATAGTATTAGGTGGAGGAAAAATAATTCAATAGCAATATTTTAAAAGAAAGGAAAATAAAATGCTAAATCAATTTTCAAGAACAGAATTATTAATAGGCACAGATAAAATAAAAAAATTAAAACAAGCAAAAATTGCAATATTTGGAATAGGTGGAGTTGGATCTTTTACTGTAGAGGGATTAGTAAGAGCTGGAATAGAAAATTTTGTATTAGTAGATAATGATAAAATTAGTTTAACTAATTTAAATAGGCAAATTCATGCAACGACAAAAACAATAGGAAAATACAAAGTTGATGTAATGAAAGAACGAATTTTAGATATTAATCCAAATGCAAAAGTAGAAATATATAGACAATTTTATATACCAAATGAGAAAAATAATATATTAAATAAAAGTATAACCTATATAGTAGATGCAATAGATACAGTAACTGCGAAAATAGAATTAGTAATTCAAGCAGAAAAATTAAATATACCAATAATATCATCAATGGGGGTTGGAAATAAATTAGATCCGACAAAGTTTGAAATAACAGACATATATAAAACAAGTGTATGTCCACTTGCAAAAATAATTAGAAAAGAATTAAAAGCAAGAGGGATAAAAAAATTAAAAGTTGTATATTCAAAAGAAGAGCCAATTAAAATATTGGAAAAAAATAATTTTGAACAACAGTCAGAACAATGTAATAATAAACAAATAGTAGGAAGTATATCATTTGTACCATCAGTAGCAGGTATGATAATTGCTAGTGAAGTGGTTAAAGATATAATAAAATAATACAAGGAGGAATTAGTTGTGGAGGAAGAAAAATCAAAAATTCTTATATGCGAAAATTTAAGCAAAAAGATAGGTAAAAAGGAAATTCTAAAAGATGTATCAATAGAATTAAGCCAAGGAGATATATTAGGATTTATTGGACCAAATGGAGCTGGAAAAACAACTACAATAAAATTAATATTAGGATTACAAAATATTACAAGTGGTAGTGTAAAGATAAATGGATATGACATAAAAAAAGATTTTGAAAAAGCGATAGAAAGAGTTGGAACAATAGTAGAAAACCCAGACTTATATATGTACATGACAGGATATAATAACCTAAAAATTATAGCTAATATGTATAAAGATATTAATGAAAAAAGGCTAGAAGAGGTAATAAAATTAGTTGGATTAGAAAATAGAATAAAAGATAAGGTATCAAAATATTCATTAGGTATGAGGCAAAGACTAGGAATAGCACAAGCTATATTGCATAAACCTAATTTACTAATATTAGATGAACCAACAAATGGACTAGATCCAGAAGGAATAAAACAATTAAGAGATTTGCTAAAAAAGCTTGCTCAAAAAGAAAAAATGGCGATTTTGATTTCAAGTCATAATTTATTAGAGCTAGAAAGCTTTTGTACAAAAATAGCAATAATAAAAAATGGGCAAATTGTAGAAAGTTCAACAATTGCTGATGCAAAGAAAGTTAACAATAATAGTATATATAAATTTGAACTGGATAATACCGAAAATATAAATAAAATAATAAAAAATAGTATAGAAAAAATTGATGACAAAAATATTAAAATATATGCAATGAAACAAGAAATCCCTGAAATAATTAATATATTAGTAAAAAACAAAATCAAAATATACAGAGTATGTGAAGATGAAATAAGTCTTGAAGACGCATTTTTAAAAAAGACAGGAGGTAACATAATTGATTAATCTAATAAAAAATGAATTAATAAAAATATTTAGTAAAAAAAGCATATATGTAATATTAATAATAACAATATTATTTATGGTTTTAAATAGTATATTAGTGAAAGTGTTTGAAAATTCTATGGTTTATGATCCATACAATGAAGAAAATATAACATATAATGAAGAAAGATTAGCAATTTTAGAAAAAGATATAGACAAAAATAAAGAAGAATACATTTATACAAAGTCTTATTTACAGATTGCAGAATTAGCAAAAGAATATGAATTAGACTCATGGCAATTCTATATAATAGAAAATAAAGTCGAACCATTATTATATAATTTATTAAATACTGAACCAGGAGACGAATATGAAAAATATGAGACAGAATATAATGAATTAATAAAAAATATAGAAACAAAAGATTGGAAATACTTCGCACAAGAGGAATTGAATAATGTAAATGAAGAAATAAGAATACAAGAAGAATTTATAAAAGAATTAGAAATGCAAAATGATCAACAAGTAAATTTAGCAGAAATAAACGAAGTTTTGCAAAATTTAAGAGATAATAAACAGATTTTAGAATGGAGACTAGAAAAAGACATAAGTTATGGAAGATCAAATTTAAATGAATATTTAGAGCAATGGATATCTTCAAAAAGAGCTGTTAATGAATATGAGAAAAACATAAAATCTAAAACACCAACCTATTTAGAAAAATATGAAAATCAGCAAAATATTGAAATACTAAAATTATGTGAGTATGCTATAACAAATGGAATTAATGAAAAAATAAGTAATCAATTATATATAATAGATGATAATGCAAAAACAGAATTATTGAATGTATTTGATAATTATGCATTGTTTATAATTATAACTATTGTAATGATTGCAGGGACAATAGTGAGTGAAGAATTCAATAAAGGAACAATAAAATTATTACTTGTAAGACCATATAAAAGAATAAAAATACTTTTTGCAAAATTCATATCATGTTTAATAATTTTGGCCATGATATTGATAATAATAACATTAATGCAGACAATAATAGGAGGATTTACATATGGCTTTAATAGCTATAGTACAAATATATCAATTTATAATTTCAAAACTGGTAATGTAGAAATAATTGGAGCAATAAAATATATTGTAATGATTGCACTTACAAAATTACCAAAATATATTTTACTTATGACATTGGCATTTACAGTGGGAGTATTATTTAATAATTCAGCATTAGCAATAACTTTACCATTATTAGGATATATGGGAGCTGATCTAATAAACCAATTAGCATATACATTTGAAAAAGCAAAATTCTTAATGTATTTTGTTACTCCAAACTGGGATTTAAGTATATACTTATTTGGAAGATTGCCTCAATTTGAACCTATAACAGCACCTTTTTCAATACTCATTTGTTTAATATACTTTATAATAATGCTTTATGTAAGTCAACTAGTGTTTAGAAAGAGAGATATTAAAAATATATAAGACAATGTAAATAGAAAAGCTAGTATTTATAGAAAACTATAAAACTAGCTTTTATTATGTAAATTATTTTTTGCTTTTAGATAGACATAATTTTGTAATAAAAATGTAATAAAAGAGAAAAACTAGGTAAATAAAAAGAAAAAAGAATGTAATAAAAAAATATATACAAAATGTTGCTTTTGCAACAGTAAACAAAAAAAGTTGAGTTATAATGAAAGCATAAAAACAGAAAGGGGAATAAAAAATGAAAATTATAAAAAGAGATGGAACAATAGTTGCTTATAATCCAGATAAAATTAGAATTGCAATAGAAAAAGCAAATAATGAAGTAAGAGGAAAAGAAAAAGCTTCAAAAGAACAGATCGAGGAGATTATTAAATATATTGAAGACCTAAATAAAAAGAGAATTCTAGTAGAAGATATTCAAGATATAATAGAAGAAAAATTAATGGAATTTGATAAATATCAATTATCAAAGAAATATATTACATATAGATATACAAGAGAATTAATTAGAAAAGCGAATACAACAGATCAATCTATAAAAGAGTTAATTGAAGGAGAAAGTGAATACTGGAATAACGAGAACTCTAACAAAAATGCTGAAGTAGTGACAACACAAAGAGATTATTTGGCAGGAATAACAAGCACAGATATTACAAGAAGATTTTTACTTTCAGAAGATATAGTAAAAGCACATGATGAAGGAATTATACATTTTCATGATGCAGATTATTTTGCACAAAATGCACTACATAATTGCGAATTAATAAATTTAGACGACATGTTACAAAATGGAACAGTTATAAATGGAGTAATGATAGAAAAACCTCATAGATTTATAACAGCAGCAACTATAGCAACACAAATAATTTTGGCGGTTACATCATCAAGTTATGGAGGAGCAACAGTGTCACTTTCACACTTGGCACCATTTGTAAAATATAGTTATGAAAAATATTACAAAAAGTATAAGTCTAGAAATCTAAATAAAGAAGATTGCGAAAAATTTGCTATGGAAGATACAAAAAAAGAAATTGAAGATGGAGTACAAACATTTAATTATCAAGTAAATTCTATGACAAATACAAATGGACAAGCACCATTTTTATCTGTTAACATGTATTTAGGAGAAACAGAAGAATATAAAGATGAATTAGCAATGATAATAGAAGAATTTCTAAAACAAAGAATATTAGGTTTTAAAAATGAAAAAGGTGTATATATAACACCTGCATTTCCAAAACTTTTATATGTACTTGAAGAAGATAATATTCATGAAGATAGTAAATATTGGCATCTAACCAAATTAGCTGCTGAATGCACAGCAAAAAGAATGGTTCCAGATTATATTTCTGAAAAAATGATGTTAGAATTAAAGAAAAATGAATATGGAGTAGGGGAATGTTATCCATGTATGGGATGTAGATCATTTTTAACACCTGATAGATCCATTAGCCTTGGAAATATAGCAAAAGCTAAAAATTATGTAGAAGGAAAAGGAAAATATTATGGAAGATTTAACCAAGGAGTTGTAACTATAAATTTACCTGATGTAGCTCTTTCTTCTCATAAAGACATGCAAAAGTTCTGGGAAATATTTGATGAAAGACTAGAATTATGTCATAAAGCATTACAATTAAGACATAGAAGATTAAGTAATGTAACAAGTGATGTTGCTCCGATTTTGTGGCAACATGGGGCTTTAGCAAGATTAGAAAAAGGGGAATCTATACACGAATTATTGCATCATGGATATTCAACTATTTCACTTGGATATGCTGGATTATATGAATGTGTTAAATATATGACTGGACATTCTCATACAGATAATGGAGAAGGAAAAGAATTCGGATTAAAAGTAATGCAACATTTAAATGATGCAACTAAAAAATGGAAAGATGAAGAAGATATAGATTATTCTGTTTATGGAACACCAATAGAATCTACAACTTATAAATTTGCTAAATGTTTACAGGAAAGATTTGGAATAATAAAAGGAATAACAGATAGGGGATATATTACAAATTCATATCATGTTCCAGTATTTGAGGAAATAGACGCATTTTCTAAATTAAAATTAGAAAGTGAATTTCAAAAATTAAGTCCAGGAGGAGCAATTTCATATATAGAGACACCAAATTTACAAAATAATTTAGAGGCAGTAATAGAAGTTATAAAATTTATTTACGACAATATAATGTATGCAGAACTTAATACGAAATCAGATTATTGCCAGAAATGTGGGTATACGGGTGAAATTTTAATAAATGATGATTTAGAATGGTATTGTCCAAATTGTGGGAATATGGATCATAATTTATTAAATGTTGCAAGACGTACATGTGGTTATATTGGTAGCAATTTTTGGAACAAAGGAAGGACACAAGAAATAAAAGAAAGAGTATTACATATTGATAATAAGGTGGCAGAATAAGATGAACTATAATGTAATTAGAAAAATGGATATATCAAATGGACCGGGGGTAAGAGTATCAATATTTATGCAAGGATGCCATTTTCACTGTAAGAATTGTTTTAATAAAGAAACTTGGGACTTTGAGGGCGGAAAAAAATTCACAGATGAAACTATTCAAAAAGTACTAGAGCTATGTAATAAAGAATCTATAAAAGGATTATCTATATTAGGAGGAGAGCCTATGCACCCTAATAACATAGGGGGAACAACAAAACTTGCAAAAGCATTTAAAGAAAAGTATCCAGAGAAAAATATTTGGACATGGTCTGGATTTAAATATGAAGAATTAAAAGATAAAGAAGTGCTAAAATATATAGATGTATTAGTAGATGGAAATTACAAAGACGAATTACATGATCCAACACTAAAATGGAGAGGATCAGCGAACCAGAGGGTAATTGATGTGCGAAAAAGCTTAAAAGCTAATCAAATTTGTGAACTTTAGGGACGTTCCTTAAAGTTCACTTAAATCAATATAGAAAAGGGATGGAAAAATGCAATTATTGATAGGTTTACTTGTTCCATTTTTAGGAACTACTTTGGGGGCATCGATGGTATTCTTAATGAAAGAAAAAATAGACAGAAAAGTAGAAAAACTTTTATTAGGTTTTGCATCTGGAGTAATGATTGCAGCATCAATATGGTCATTATTGATGCCAGCAATTGAAATGTCCAAAGAACAAGGAAATATAGCATGGTGGCCAGCAGCAACAGGATTTATTTTAGGAATATTGTTTTTACTAATTTTAGATAGTATAGTTCCACATATGCATTTAGAAACTGATAAATCAGAGGGAATAAAAACTAGATTGAAAAAAACTACAATGATGATTTTTGCTGTAACACTTCATAATATACCAGAGGGAATGGCAGTAGGAGTTACATTTGCAGGGGCTTTGATTGGAAATACGGGAATAACCATAACAGGAGCAATTGCACTAGCAATTGGGATCGCAATACAAAACTTTCCTGAAGGAGCGATTATTTCGATGCCTTTAAAAAGTGAAGGAATGACAAAATCTAAAGCATTTCTTTATGGTACTATTTCTGGAATAGTAGAACCAATAGGTGCAATACTAACAATATTGCTTACGAATACTATAGTTCCTATATTACCTTATTTATTATCTTTTGCGGCGGGGGCAATGATTTATGTAGTAGTAGAGGAATTAATACCAGAATCACAAGCAGGAGAGCACTCTAATATAGGAACTATGGGAGTTGCTATTGGATTTGTAATAATGATGATATTAGACATACAACTCTGATAATTAATCTATAGTATAACTAGGGATTAACAATAATATTAAATTGAACTTTAAGGAACGTCCCTAAAGTTCAGAAGAAAGGAATTGATTAGATATGGAAAAAGCAAAAGTTTATTTTACAAGAGAATTAACACCAGAAGGAATTGTAAAAGTGTTTGACGAATTAAGAGTAAATTTAACAGGGAAAGTAGCTGTAAAATTACATTCAGGAGAACAAGGAAATCAAAATTATTTAAGACCAGAATTTGTAAAACCAATTATAGACCATGTTCATGGAACAGTGGTGGAATGTAATACAGCTTATGGGGGAGCGAGAAATTCAACAGAAAAGCATAAAAAACTGTTAGAAGAACATCATTGGAATAAATATTTTACTGTAGATTTAATGGATGAAGAAGGACCAGATAGGATATTAAAAATAGAAAATGGAAAAGTATTAAAAGAGAATTTTGTGGGAAAAGATATTGATAATTACGATTCAATGTTAGTATTATCTCATTTTAAAGGACATCCAATGGGAGGATATGGCGGAGCTTTAAAACAGCTATCAATAGGAGTAGCATCATCAGAAGGAAAATCTTGGATACATTCAGCAGGTAAGAGCAAAGATCAAAATGAAATATGGGATAATTTACCAGAGCAAAACAAGTTTTTAGAAGCAATGGCTGATAGTGCATGTTCTGTTCACAACTTATTTAAAGGAAAAATTGCATATATAAATGTTATGAAAAACTTATCAGTAGATTGTGACTGTTGTGCAGTAGCAGAAGATCCTTGTATGCAAGATATTGGAATTTTAGCAAGTTTAGATCCAATTGCAATTGACCAAGCTTGTATAGATTTAGTATATAATTCAGACGATCCGGGAAAAAATCATTTCATAGAAAGAGTAGAAAGGCAAAATGGAATTCATACAATAGAAGCTGCAGCAGATCTTGGATTTGGAACAAGAGAATATGAATTAATCAATATAGATTAATAGTAATAGGAAAAAATAGGCTTTTTGATGAGTATATAGAAATACATTAAATATTAGAAAATTCTCAATATTTAGTGTATTTTTATTTTTTAAATTATTTTCCTAAAACTATTGACAATTGAGTAACTATTCACATATAATATAAGTAACAATTGAATAAATATTCAACTAATAAAGTTTTAAGGAGGTAACACATGGCAAAAAATGAATTTATATGTGATTGTAGTGTAATTCACAAAGATGTTGTTGAAAATACGGTAAAAAATATGCCAGATTGGGATACATTTATCAAGCTTGCAGAATTTTTTAAAATTATTGGAGATACAACAAGGGCAAAAATTTTATTTGCATTAGACCAAAATGAAATGTGTGTATGTGATATTGCAAATGTATTAAGTATGAGTAAATCATCTATTTCGCATCAATTAGGCACATTAAGAAGAAGTGGAATTGTAAAATGCAGAAAAGAAGGAAAAGAAGTATTTTATATGCTAGATGATGACCATGTAAAAGAAGTATTTGAAATAGGAATGGAACATATAGAACATAAAAAATAAGAATATTGGAGGTAAACTAATATGATAAGTAAATTCAAAATTAAAGGTTTAGACTGTGCAAATTGTGCAGCAGAACTAGAAAGAGCAATACAAAAAATAAACGGAATAGAAAATGTAACTATTAGCTTTATGACTTTAAAAATGGAACTAGAATATGATGAAACAAAAAAAGAAGAAATAATACAAAATGTAAAAAAAGTAATTAAAAAAGAAGAACCAGATGTAACAATAGAAGAATTATAGGAGGGCTACTATGAAGAAAAAAGGTATTAAAATTATAATAGCACTTTTATTATTTATTGTTGCAATTACAATAAATTTTAATAATCAATGGATAAATAATAGTATATATATTATATCTTATATAATTGTAGGATTTGAAATTATAAGAAAAGCATTGAGAAACATTATACGAGGAAAAGTTTTTGACGAAAATTTTCTAATGTCAGTTGCAACTATTGGAGCATTTGCAATTGGGGAATATCCAGAAGCAGTAGCAGTTATGTTGTTTTACCAGATAGGAGAGTTATTTCAAAGTTATGCAGTGGATAAATCTAGAAAATCAATTTCTAGTTTAATGGACATAAGACCTGATTTTGCAAATGTAGAAAGAAATGGTATAATTCAAAAGGTAGAACCAGATGAAGTAAATATAGATGAAATAATAGTAGTAAAACCAGGAGAAAAAATACCACTAGATGGATTTATAGTAGAGGGAAAATCAAGTCTTGATACAAAAGCGTTAACAGGTGAATCACTTCCTAAAGATGTTATGGAAGGAGAAGAAGTATTAAGTGGTTGTATAAATTTAAATGGTTTATTAAAAATAGAAGTTACAAAAGAGTATAATGAATCTACAGTAAGTAAAATATTAGATTTAGTAGAAAATGCGACTAATAGAAAATCTAGATCTGAAAACTTTATAACTAAATTTGCAAGATATTATACACCAGTGGTTGTAATAATAGCGTTATTTATTGCAATAGTTCCTCCTGTTATAATAAATAATACTACATTTTCTGAATGGATTTATAGGGCGTTATCATTTCTTGTAGTATCATGTCCATGTGCACTTGTTATATCAATACCATTAAGTTTTTTTGGTGGAATTGGTGGAGCATCAAAGCTTGGAATTTTAATTAAAGGAAGCAATTATTTAGAAGCTATATCTAAAGCAGAAATTGTAGTTTTTGATAAAACGGGGACTCTTACAGAGGGGAATTTTGAAGTGCAAAAAATTGTACCAGTAGATATAACAGAAGAAGAACTATTAAAGAGTGTAGCATATGCAGAAAACTATTCTAATCATCCTATATCTTTATCTGTTAAAAATGCATATAGTAAAAAGGTAGATGAGTCTACTATAGAAAGTGTTCAGGAGCTGTCTGGTATGGGAATAGTGGCAAGAATTTGGGATAAAAATATAATTGTTGGAAATGAGAAATTAATGAATGAAAAAGAAATAAAATTCTCAAAAACAGATGATATTGGTACTATATTATATGTAGCAGTTAATAATAAGTATGTAGGATATATTTTAATCGCAGATAGAATAAAAAATGATGCAAAACTTGCAATAGATAGTTTAAAGAAAAATAATATAAAAGAAACAGTAATGCTTACTGGGGATAAGAACAGTGTTGGAGAAGATGTTGCACAAAAGCTCGGTTTAGATAGAGTATATACGGAACTATTACCAGATGGAAAGGTAGAAAAAATAGAAAAACTATTAAATGAAAAAAGTAAAGATGGAAAATTGGTATTTGTTGGTGATGGTATAAATGATGCACCAGTACTTGCTCTTGCAGATATTGGAATTGCTATGGGAGGACTTGGATCAGATGCTGCAATAGAAGCAGCAGATGTTGTAATAATGACAGATGAACCATCAAAAATTGTAAGTATTATAAAACTTTCTAAAAAAACAATGAGAATTGTAAAAGAAAATATAATTTTTGCTATTTTTGTAAAAGTACTAATATTAATATTTAGTGCTTTAGGAATTTCTACAATGTGGGAGGCTGTGTTTGCTGATGTAGGTGTATCCATAATAGCAATTATAAATGCATTAAGAGCATTAAGAGTGAAAAATTAAAAGAAAGGAATGAGAATTAAAATGAAAGAATTAAAAATTAAAGTTAAAGGAATGGTATGTGAAGGGTGTGAAAATAGAGTAAAAAATGCCCTATCTACAATTGAGGGAATAGAAAACGTAGAAGCTAATCATAAAACAGGAGTTGTTACAGTAATTTGCAATAAAGAAATTCAAATATCAGTAATAGAAGAAAAAATAGATGATATTGGATTTGAAGTAGTAAAGGAAGATTAAAATGAAAAAGATAATTTTATCAATAAGTGGAATGACTTGTTCTGCATGTTCTAATGGATTAGAAAAATACTTAAATAAACAAAATGGAATAATTGAAGCAAATGTTAATCTAGTTATGGCAAATGCTACAATTATTTATGATGAGAACATACTAGACAAAGAAAAATTAGATGAATTTGTGAAAAAAGCTGGATTTAAAAGTCTAGGAGAATTTAAAAAAATAAATATAGAAAAGAAAAACAAAAATGAGAAAAATATATTTATTATATTTACATTTTTAGCAATTATTTTAATGTATATATCAATGGGACACATGGTAAATTTACCTATACCAGACTTTTTAAATGTAGCAATTAATCCAGTAAATTATGCAGTATGCCTATTTTTATTTGCAACACTATTTATGATTTACGGATATGATATCATAAAAAATGGATACAAAAATTTAATACACAAAACACCTAATATGGATACATTAGTAGCAATTGGAGTATTAAGTAGTTTTGTTTATAGTATTTTTAGTATGGTAATGATTATAAAAGGAAAAGTAGAATATACACATGACCTATACTTTGAATCTACTGCTATTGTTATATATTTTATAAAACTACGGAAGATATTTAGATAGAATTAGTAAAGATAAAACAAAAGAAGCAATTGCAAAATTAGTAAAAATGACTCCAAACAAAGCGACAATTAAAATAAATGGAATAGAAAAACAAGTAACATTAGATGAAATCCATAAAGGAGATATTGTTGTATGTAAGCCAGGTGAAAAAATTGCAGTAGACGGAGAAATAATAGAAGGGACAGCACATTTTGACGAATCATTCATAACAGGAGAAAGTAAACCAGCAAATAAAACAATAGGAGACAAAGTTATTGCAGGAAGTATAAATTATGATGGATATATAGAATACAAAGCAGAAAGAATAGGAAAAGAATCTACTATATCAGAAGTAGTAAGATTAGTGGTAGAAGCTAGCAACACAAAGGCACCAATAGCGAAAATTGCAGATAAAGTTTCAGGCTATTTTGTTCCAGCAGTTATTGCAATTAGTATATTAACATTTATTATTTACTTAATAATGGGATATGATTTTTCTGAAAGTTTAATTAGGTTTGTCACAATATTAGTGGTTGCTTGCCCTTGTAGTTTAGGTTTGGCAACACCACTTGCAATTGTTGTTTCAGAAGGACTATGTGCAAGTAATGGGATTTTAGTTAAAAAGAGTGAAATTCTTCAAAACGCACAAAAAGTAGATACTATTGCATTTGACAAAACCGGAACACTAACTTATGGAAAATTAAAGATTTCAGAAATAAAAAATTATAGTGATTTAGAAGAAAAAAGATTATTACAATTTGTAGGAAGTATTGAAGCTAAATCAACACATCCAATTGGAAAAGCATTTGAAAATTATTTACAAGAAAACAACATAGAAAAATTAGAAGTAGAGGAATTTGAAAATATAGCAGGTTATGGAATTATAGGAAAAATAAATAATGAAGAATTCATACTTGGAAACTCAAAAATTTTAGACAAGTACAACATTAAAAATAATTATATTAAAGACGAAGAAGAACTTACTAAAAGAGGTAATAGTATTGTATATGTAGCAAATAAAAATAAAATACTTGCTCTAATAGGGGTAAATGATGTTGTAAGAGAAAATGTAACAGAGGTTATAGAAGAGCTAAATAAAAACAAAATAAACACAATAATGTTAACAGGAGATAACAAAGAAACAGCAGAAAAAATTGCAAAAGAAATAGGAATAACTAATGTTATTTCCAATGTATTACCATCTGAAAAAACACAAGTTATAAAAGAGTTGAAAAATAAAAATAAATTTGTAATAATGTGTGGAGATGGAATAAATGACAGCCCAGCACTAGCAACAGCTAATATTGGAATAAGTGTAAATAGTGGAACAGATATAGCAATGGACTCATCTGATGTAATATTAACTAAAAATAATTTAGTAAGTATTTTAAACCTTATAAAAATAAGTAAAAAAACAGTTAGAAACATAAAACAAAATCTATTTTGGGCATTTTTCTATAACTGTTTAATGATTCCAATAGCAATGGGAGTATTTACGAATTTTGGAATTGCAATTAATCCTATGATAGCAAGTTTAGCCATGATATTTAGTAGTATAACTGTAATACTAAATACATTGAGATTAAAAAATATAAAAATTGAATAATTATAATATTACAAAACTTATTGTGTAGAAAGAAAATATATAAATTTTTTAGAATTAATAAAAACATTCACTTTTATTTTATAGAGAGTTACTCTCCTAATTTAATATTTTTAAGGAATAATTATTAATGTAGACTTGAAAAAGTAATAAATTGCGAGAAATGTGTAAAAAATAGGTGATGGAATATGCGACGAGATCATCTGCAATTTAGAACTGCAGATGAGAATTTGTAATGGAGAATTTGCATATGCTTTATTCAAAAGACCTGATCCAATTTCACATGCAAGAGTTATACTATTAATTTGTAAAAATACTACACAAAATAAAAAAAATATGATAAAATATAAATATTAAGAAAATAAAGGAGGAATTAAAAATGTCAGGACATTCAAAATGGCATAATATTCAAGCAAAAAAAGGAAAAGCAGATGCAGCAAGAGGAAAAATATTTACAAAATTAGGAAGAGAGTTATTAATAGCAGTTAAACAAGGAGGTCCTGATCCGGCAGGAAATTCCAAATTAAAAGATGTTATAGCAAAATGTAAAGCGGCAAACATGCCAAATGATACAATAAACAATGCAATAAAAAAAGCATCAGGAGAAGGAAATACAGCATCATATGAAGAAATAACATATGAAGGATATGGACCAAATGGAGTAGCTGTAATTGTAGAAGCAAGTACAGATAACAGAAATAGAACAGCAGCAGATGTCAGACATGTATTTGATAAAGCTGGTGGAAATTTAGGGACAAATGGGTGTGTATCATACTTATTTAATAAAAAAGGTGTAATTGTTATAGAAAAATCGACTTTAAGTAAAGATGAAGAGGAATTGATGATGTTAGCATTAGAAGCGGGAGCAGACGATTTTAATGTAGCAGATGAGATATACGAAATTACAACTGAACCAAGTAGTTTTACTGAAGTAAGGGAAAAATTAGAGTCTGAAGGTATAGAATTTTTAGAAGCAGAAGTGCAAATGATACCAACAACAACAGTCTCATTAGACGATCAGGCACAAGAAAAAATGTTAAGATTAATAGAAAAATTAGAAGATTTAGATGATGTAATGAATGTATATCATAATGCAGAAAATATAGATTAATAAAAAATCAAATAAGGTTCTAAAATAAAAAAATAAGGCATATATTATATATGTCTTTTTTATTTATCAAAGAATAAAAAGAAGGGAGATGAATTAATTATAAGATGAACGAGTTAGAAAATGTATTAGAGTATTTGCCTAAAAAAATTAAAGACATAATTATCCAAAGTATAAATCCTAGATTAAGCGAATTTATAGAAGAAATACGAATACGTTTAAATAGACCAATAGTACTAAAAATTGGACAAGAATTAATGATAATATCATATACTATAAATAGTGAAGAAATGGAAGAAATATTTGAAAAAATATGCGAAAATTCTATATATTCATATAAAAATGAAATATGTGAAGGATATATAACAATTAAAGGTGGACATAGAATAGGGTTAACAGGAACAGCAGTAATAGACGAAAAAATAAAAAACATAAATTACATCTCTAGTTTAAATATTAGGATAGCAAGAGAGAAAATTGGTAGTAGCAAGAATCTTATAGAACATATAATTGATATAGATAATAACACTATATATAATACGTTAATAATATCTCCACCAGGATGTGGTAAAACAACTATTTTAAGGGATATAATTAGAAATTTAAGTAATGGAATAAAACAATTAAATTTTTCAGCTAAAACAGTTGGAATAGTAGATGAAAGAGGAGAGATAGCATCTGTGTATAAAGGTATACCTCAAAAAGATATAGGTATTATGTCAGATGTGATGAGCAATTTGCCAAAATCAATAGGAATGAGAATGTTAATACGTTCTATGTCACCACAAATCATAGCCTGTGATGAAATAGGAAATGATGAAGATATACATGTTATAAATATAGCAGTATGTTCAGGAGTAAAAGGAATATTTACTGCGCATGCCTCTAATATAAAAGAAACGATGCAAAATCCACAATTAAACAAATTAATAAAAAATAATCTTATTGACAAAATTATACAACTAAATAAAAACAATAAAGGAAAAATTGATAAAATATATAATGTATCAAATAACACATTTGAAGCTATAGAAAAAACATCATATCTAAAAGAGGAGAATATATTAAAAAGTACAAGCATATAATATACATAGCAGGTAAAACAAGGAGATATATATGTTTAATATAGCAGTAATAAATATAAAAGATATTTTAAAATATCTAGTAAGCATAATAATTACACTTTGTTTAGTTATGTTAGTTACTAGATATTTTTCAAATTTGAATGAAAATCAAGAATATGAAGTAGGAATAAAACAGAAGCTATCAGAAATAATGCAGAAAAGCCTATTGGTCTGTTTAGACGAAACTATACCAGCCATTAAAGAAATAAACCATGAATTAAGCAATGATGAAGAAGAACAAATTGGAGAAAAAATTATATTAGGTAATTTATTAAAAGTAGAACTATCAATGTTTACAGAAAATGATAAAAATACAGAATTAGCAGAAGTACAACAAGAAAATGAAAATAACACTCAAGAAGATAATAATACAATAGAATCAGTAGATAATATTCAAAGCAATACAGAAACTGAAGTTGTTACCGAAAACCCATTATCTGAAAATTATAATTCAGAATATAATGGAGTAAAAATAAAAAATGAGACTAGCTATGAGTTAACGCAAGAAATATTATCAAAACGAATAGAAGTGAATAAACAAAATATCGTAATTTTTCACACACATACATGTGAAAGTTACACTTCAAGTGAGCAATATCCATATCAACCAACTGGAAATTACAGAACTACTGATAATAATTATTCAGTAGTAAGAGTAGGAAATGAACTTACAAATTATTTACAGCAATATGGATATAATGTAATACACGACAATACATATCATGATTATCCAGCATATACAGGATCATATAATCGTTCATTAAGTACAGTTGAGAATATTCTTAAACAAACCAGTAGTGACATAATAATAGATTTACATCGTGATGCTATAGGAAGTAATGCAAATTATGCACCAACAGTAAGGATAGGAGAAGAGTATGCAGCTCAACTAATGTTTGTAATAGGAACAAATGGTGGAGGATTATGGCATCCAAATTGGCAACAAAATCTGCAATTTGCTATAGAAGTACAAGAAAAGGCAAATGAATTATACCCAGGGTTATTCAAGCCGATGATATTAAGAAATTCACGTTATAATCAACATTTAGGAAAAGCGGCATGTATTATTGAAGTTGGAGCTACTGGAAATACACTAGAACAAACATTAATAAGCATGAAATATTTATCAAAAGTTTTAAATGAAGTTCTAAAATAAAACATCAAATTAATTAATAAAAAGACTTTAAAAACTAAAAAGTATTTGTTATAATAATTCCGTAAATAAAAAGAGGAAATAAAATGTTAGAAAAAATAAACTCAACTGAAGATTTAAAAAAATTAAATATAAAGGAAAAAGAACAATTAGCCGTAGAATTAAGAAAGTATATTCTAGAAACAATATCACAAAATGGTGGTCATTTAGCTTCAAATTTAGGAGTAGTTGAATTAACAATTGCATTACATAGTGTATTTAATGTACCAAAGGATAAAATAATTTGGGATGTTGGCCATCAAACATATACACACAAAATAATAACAGGGAGAAAAGAAGAATTTAAAAAAATAAGAACAAAATCTGGAATTGCAGGTTTTCCAAAGACTACTGAATCAGAACAAGACTGTTTTAATACAGGTCATAGTAGTACATCAATTTCGGTAGCTTTAGGAATGGCAAGGGCAAGAGACTTAAAAAAAGACAAAAATCAAGTGATTGCTGTAATTGGTGATGGAGCACTTACAGGAGGAATGGCATTAGAAGCATTAAATGATGCAGGTAGCAGTAAAACAAAAATAACAGTAATATTAAATGATAATGAAATGAGCATATCAAAAAATGTTGGTGGAGTTAATATGCTTTTAAGCAAATTAAGAACAAAGAAGTTATATTCAAAAACAAATATAGAATTAAAGAAAATAATAAGCAAAGTTCCTAAAGTAGGAAAGCCATTTGTCAAATTAATTCAGAGAGTTAAAAGAGGAATAAAGCAATTAATAATACCCAAAATGTATTTCGAAAATATAGGTTTTACATATTTAGGACCAGTAGATGGACATGATATAGAAAAACTTGAAAGCATATTAAAATTAAGTACACAATTAGAATGTCCAGTTTTAATCCATGTAATTACAAAAAAAGGAAAAGGGTATAAAATAGCAGAACAAAATCCAGATAAATTTCACTCAACAAGTGCATTTGATTTACAAACAGGAAAACCTAAAAAAATAAAATCTAAAGATTATTCAAAAGCATTTGGAAAAAACATAGTAAAACTTGCAGAAAAAAATGATAAAATTGTTGCTATAACAGCAGCAATGAAAGATGGAACAGGACTTACAGAATTTAGTAATAGATTTCCTAGCAGATTTTTTGATGTTGGAATTGCAGAGCAACATGCTCTTGGTTTAGCAGCAGGTTTAGCTAAAGAAGGAATGATTCCAATAGTACCAATTTATGCATCATTTTTTCAAAGAGCATATGATCAAATAATTCATGACATATGTTTGCAGAATTTGCCAGTTGTGATGTGTGCAGATAGAGCAGGTTTAGTTGGTGCAGATGGTGAAACTCATCATGGAGCATTTGACATGTCATTTTTAAAAATCATTCCTAATATCACAATTTTAGCACCAAAAGATTTTAAAGAGTTAGAACAAATGTTAAAATTTGCTATAAATCTAAAAAAACCAGTAGTGATTAGATATCCTAGAGGGGGAGAAGCAAAAGCAAATTTTGAAAAACATGAACAAATAGAATTAGGAAAAGCAGAAATTATACAGGAAGGACAAGACCTAACAATAATAGGAATCGGCAAAACCGTATCAAGTGCAATAGAACTAGCACAAAAGCTAAAGCAAGAAAAAATACAAGTTGAAGTAATTAATGCAAGATTTTTGAAGCCATTTGACAAAGAAAAAATAAAAAAATCAATCATAAAAACCAAAAAGGTAATAACAATGGAAGATAATACAATTATTGGTGGACTCCGGAACAGAAGTAAAAAATTTAATAGCTTCTAATCCAATTTTAGAAAAAATACAATTAAAAACTTATGGAATAGAAGATAAATTTATAGGATATAAATTATGGGAAGACTTGTATAAAAATATAGAAGAAGAAATCTATGATTTTTTAAATATATAAGGAGGAAATAGATGTAAAAATGAAAAAAGTATTATTTATATCAAGTACAGGAGGACACTTAAACGAGTTAATGCAGTTAAAACCATTATTTAAAAAATATGACTATCATATAATAACAGAAAAAGACAAAGCTAATGAGAATCTAAAGAGTGAATATAAAGAAAAAATAGACTATTTACCATATGGTACAAGGAGTAAATTATTGACATATATATTTAAATATATGTATTTATGTTTGAAAACAATATATTTATATATAAAAATAAAACCAGAATATATAGTAACAACAGGAACACATACAGCAGGTCCAATGTGCTATTTAGGAAAAATATTTGGAAGCAAGATAATTTATATAGAAACCATTGCAAATATAAACAAAAAAACAGCAACAGGAAGATTAATATATCCAATAGCAGATTTATTTATCGTACAGTGGGAAGAAATGTTAGAAATATATCCAAAAGCTATATATGGTGGTTCTATATATTGAAAATATTTGAAATAAAAAAGGAGCAAAAATGATACTAGTATTGTTAGGAACTCAAAATAATAGTTTTCATAGATTATTAGAAGAGATAGAAAAAAATATAGAAAATGGAAATATAAAAGAAGAAGTAGTAATACAAGCCGGATATACAAAATATGAGTCAAAAACTGAAAAGCAAAAAGTCAAAATATTTGATACTATACCAAAAGAGGAATTAGAAAAGTTAATAGAAGAAGCAAATTTAGTAATATCCCATGGAGGAGTAGGCTCAATGATAACAGCAAACCAAAAAGGTAAAAAGGTTATAGCAGTACCAAGAAAGAAAAAATATCATGAACATGTAAATGATCATCAAATATATACTGTAGAAGCATTTGCTAGAAAGAGATATGTAATTGGAGTAAAAGATGTAGAAAATATAGGTAATGCATTAAAACAAGTAGAAACATTTGAGCCAGTGATATATAATAAAGATGATAATAGTAGTATAATACAAATAATTGAAAAATTTATTGGATAAAATTTGAATTTATTACATATATAGACAAAAAAATAAATAAAAATGAAAAAAAGATAGAATAAGCAAAAATTTCTATCTTTTTTTTACTATATAGGTATTGCAAAAAATATATTTTATTGTTATTATTAAACAGAATAAGTAGAAAAATAGAAAGGAGTTATGTTAGTAAAAATAACTAGCATAGGCTAAAAATGATAGAATTTAGAAACGTAAACAAAGTATATACTACTGGAACAGAAGCAGTAAAAAATGCTAACTTTATAATTGAAAAGGGTGAATTTACGTTCTTAGTTGGAAGTTCAGGGAGTGGTAAATCAACATTAATAAAATTGATATTAAAAGAAGAAGAACCAACATCTGGAAATATAATAATAAACGGTAAAGATACAACATTTTTAAAACCAAATAGAATTCCGTATTTAAGAAGAAGTATGGGTGTAGTTTTTCAAGACTTTAGATTATTGCCAGATAGAACAGTATATGATAATGTAGCATTTGCAATGTATGTAGTAGGTGCAACTCCACGCCATATAAGGAGACAAGTTCCAATTGTACTTTCATTAGTAGGGTTAAGTGGAAAAGCCAAAATGTACCCTAATGAATTATCTGGAGGAGAGCAACAAAGAGTAGCACTAGCAAGAGCATTAGTAAATAATCCATCAATGCTTATAGCAGATGAACCTACAGGAAATCTTGATCCAGAAACAGCATGGGATATAATGAATTTATTAAATGATATAAATATGAGAGGAACAACAGTAGTAGTTGCAACACATGCAAAAGATATAGTAGATAAAATGAAAAAAAGAGTTATACATATTAGTAAAGGTCAAATAGTTAGAGATGATAAAAAAGGTGGTTACAACTATGAAATATAATATATTAAATTATTTAATAGGAGAAGGATTTAAAAGCGTTTTTAAAAATAAAAAATCAACTATAGCTTCATTAGGAACAATGTGTGCTACAATGCTTGTATTTGGAGTATTTTTTGCAATAGGGGAAAATATAAATAGCTTTGTAAAAGGCGTAGAAAGTGAACAAGCGATAAGAGTAAATATTGAAAAAACTGCAACAGAAGAAGAAATAAAAACATTAGGTGAAGAAATAAAAAATATAAATGGCGTAAGAGACATTGAATATAGATCTGAAGATGATGCTTTACAAATTATGAAAGACAAATTTGGTGACAATGCATATCTTTTAGATACCTATGAGGATGCAAATATATTTTCAGGAGCATATATAGTAACTCTAACAGATTTAAATCTAAATTTGCAAGTACAAGATGAAATAGTAAAATTAAATAGTGTAAAAAGTATAACAAACGAAAATAGTACAATTGATACACTAATAAATGTAGCCAATGGAATCAGAATAGTAACAGCAACATTATTAGTGCTTCTAATAGTAATATCAATATTTATAATATCAAACACAATAAAATTAACAGTACATGCTCGTAGAAAAGAAATATCAATAATGAAGTATGTAGGGGCAACTAATGGATTCATAAGATTTCCATTTATAGTAGAAGGTATAATAATAGGAATAGTAGCAGGAGCAATAACAATTATCTTATTAGGATTAGCATATAATGGAATTATGGCATCTGTTGCAGGATCTGATACATTAAGACTAATAGGTGTAAATATAGTAAGTTTTTCAGACATGTTTAGCCTAATAGTTACAGTATATTTAATTTTAGGAATAGGAATAGGAATTATTGGAAGTAGTATTTCTATGAAAAAATATTTGGAAGTATAATATAATTATAATAATAATGAAAGGTAGAAAATAAATGCGTAAATTTTTATGTATTATTTTAATTATATCATTATTAAGCTATAGTATATGTACATATGCAGAAGACACAATATCTAATCAAAATACACAAGAAAATCAAACAAATAATCAAAATAGTGAAAATCAGGAATTAGAAGAACTTCAAAACAAATCAGAAGAAATAAATAATAAGATAAATCAAAACACAGAAAGATTACAGATAGTAGAAGAAGAGTTAACAAAAAATTTAACACAAGTCCAAGAAATAGATGGAAAAATACAAGCATCAGAAGAAGAGTTAAGCAAGCTAAATAATGATATAGAAGAATTAAATATCGATATAGAAAAAAATGAAAATGAATTAATACAACGCCAAGAAAAATATGATAAAATAAAAAAACAGGCAGATGATGTTTTAATTGCAATGTATGAAGGTGGAGATATACAATATATTGATGTGTTGTTAGGTTCTAAAAGTATATTTGATTTTGTATCCAATTATTACCTGATTTCAGAATTATTTTCATATAACATGAGTTTAGTAGAAGAAGCAGATAGCAAAAAACAAGAACTTGAACAAATAATGCAAAGTTTAGAAAATAAAAAAGAGCAAATAACAGAAAAAAAGAAAAATCAGCAGAGGACAAGTCAAGTTTTAGCAAATACAAAAACAGCAAGAGAATATTACATGTCAAAATTATCTGAAGAAGAGCAGCAAATACAGATACAAATTGATGAATATAAAATACAAATGATACAAATTGAAGAAGAAATAAGACAATTAGCACTTATAAAAAATTTCGGAGAGAACTATAATGGTGAAAAAATGATATGGCCTGTTCCAGGACACACTACAATAACATCACAGTATGGAATGAGGACTCATCCAATAACAGGACTCTACAGTCTTCATACTGGAACAGATGTAAGTGCAGCAATAGGAACAGATTTTATAGCAGCAGCATCAGGAATAGTAACAAAAGCTGAATATAATAAATATTATGGCAACATGGTAATATTGGATCATGGTGGAGGAGTTCAAACACTATATGCACATGGATCACAAATATTAGTAAAACTGGGAGATACAGTATCACAAGGAACTCCTGTATTAAAAGTAGGATCAACAGGATATTCAACAGGTCCACATGCACATTTTGAAATAAGAATAGATGGAGACACAGTAAATCCGTTAGACTATGTAGTACCACAATAATTATTTAAACAAAGTTATAAATTAAATTTAGTAATATCTAGATATAATTACTAAAGAAATAAAATATACTAAAAAGGATGGATAAAATAATGAAAAAAATAGTAGGAATTTTATTAATAATAGTAATAGTAGCACAAACTAGTATTATAACTGCTGCAAGTAAACAAGAGTTAGAAAATCAACAAAAAGAAAATGAAGAAAATATAAAAGAAATACAATCAAATATTGATGATATACAAGAAGAAAAATCGGCTGTCATGAAAGAAGTAGAAAATTTAATAAATCAAATTGCAACATATCAATCTGAATTAGATGATTTAAATATACAAATGTCAGATTTAGAAAATAAAATTAAACAAACAGAAGATAATATATCTGCAAAAGAACAAGAATACAAAGAGCAAAAAGAATTATCAGATAAAATTCTTGTTGCAATTTATGAACAAGGAGATACTACATATTTAGATGTACTTTTATCATCAGCAAGTATAGTAGATTTTATATCTAGATACTATTTAGTTACAGAACTTTCAGAATATAATGTTGAATTATTAAAAACAATTGATAATCAAAAAGAAGAAATAGAAAACGAAAAAGCAGAATTAGAAAATAATAAAAGAGAATTAGAAAAAGTAAAAACAGAAAAAGAAACAAAATATAATGAATTAAAAACTATTCAACAACAAAAAAATTCTTATGCACAAAAGTTAACAGCACAAGAAAAAGAAGAGCAAAAAGAATTAGAAAAATTTAAAGAAGATCAAAGAAACATTGCAAATGAATTAAGGGAAATTCAAGAAAATGATAAACAAAACAATAACGGAGGAAATATATCATATACACCAAGTGAAAGTGGATATATATTTCCTGTTCAAGGATTATCTAAAGCTAATATAAATAACAAAACATATCCATCATATCCAGGACATACAGGAGTAGATATAAATATAAATGTAATTGGAAAAAATGTAGTAGCTGTAAAAGATGGAACAGTAGCAATATCAAGAGCAATAAGCGGAAGTATAAAAAATTATGATTCAAATGGTAACTATATAGGATCATATAGTAGTTATGGAGAGTATATAGTAATAAATCATCATGATGGAACAATGACTCTTTATGGACATATGAAACCCGGATCTAGAAGAGTAACGGTTGGCCAAGAAGTAAAACAGGGGCAGGTTATCGGAACTGTAGGAAATACAGGAAATTGTTCACCTAGACCTACACCTTCAAATCCATTTGCAGGAACGCATTTACATTTTGAAGTAAGAATTAATGGTAAAGCAGTAAATCCTTTGCCATATTTACCATAATGTTTAAACTTAATAATTAATCCAAAGGAGAGAAATAAATAATGGAAGAGCAAAGCAAAAAACTTCAAACAATTTATAAGATAATAATGTTAGTTGTACTTACAGCTTTTATAACATTTTTAGTAACAAGCATTGGAATATATAAATATCTTGTAGCTTCAGACAAACTAATAGTTTTAGAATCATCTGCAAAGAATTCTAAATTATCAACAGCATTAGAAAGTATGAAAGCAATAATAGATAAATATTATTTAGGGGAACAAGATGAAGAAAAACTAATAGAAGGTGCATTACATGGATATGTAGAAGCATTAGGTGATGAATATACTGAATATATAACAGCAGATGAAATGCAAGAATATCAAGAACAAATAAAAGGAAATTATGTTGGAATTGGAATATATATGACATCAAATACAAAATATGACCTAATTCAAGTCTTAACACCTATAAAGGAAAGTCCAGCATATGAAGCAGGAATATTACCTGGAGACTTAATTGTAAGTGTTGATGGAGTTGAATATAAAGCATCAGATATGACAGTTGCTGCAAATAAAATCAAAGGTGAAGAAGGTTCAAAAGTAAAACTAGTTATTTTAAGAGATGAAAAAGAAATTGAATTTGAATTAACTAGAAGAAAAGTAAATACAAATCCGATAGGAGAAGAAAAATTAGAAAACAATATTGGATATTTAGAAGTAACAAGTTTTGATGAAGGAACTGGAGAAGAATTTAAGAAAAAATTTGAAGATTTAGAAACACAAGGAATAACGAGCTTAATAATTGATTTACGTAATAATGGTGGAGGTTTAGTATCAGAAGCATTAGAAATAGCAGACTATATAATAGAAAAAGATGAAACTTTATTGATAACAGTAGATAAAAATAATAATGAAGAAATCACCAAATCAAAATATGCTCCTATAGTAAATATGCCAATTATTGTATTAGTAAATGAAAATACTGCAAGTGCTTCAGAAATTTTAGCAGGGGCATTGAAAGATGCAGGTAAAGCTACTATTGTTGGAACTAAAACATATGGAAAAGGGGTAATTCAACAAATTATAACACTATCAGATGGCAGTGGATTGAAAGTAACAATTGAAGAATATTTTACTCCAAAAAGAAATAAAATAAATAAAATTGGCATAGAACCAGATGAAATTGTAGAATTACCAGAAGGTGTAACATCTTTATTTGTTACAAGAGAACAAGACAGTCAATTGAATAAGGCAATTGAAATCTTAAAGAATAAACAATAATAAATACATAAATTAATGGGAAAGGAAGCCTAAAAATGAATTTACCAAATAAATTGACAATATTTAGAATAATTTTAGTCCCAATTATGGTAATAATTCCTATGTTAAATATACAGGGAAGTTTCATGCAGATACCATATACATATTATATAATAAATTTAATATTCATTATAGCTTCAATAACAGACAAATTAGATGGATATATAGCACGAAAAAAAAATCAAATCACAAATTTTGGAAAATTTGCTGATCCTCTAGCAGATAAAATTTTAGTCTTATCTGCTATGTTACTTCTAGTTGAATTCAATAAACTTCCAGCTTGGATTCCAATTATAATATTAGCAAGAGAATTTATAGTATCAGGATATAGGCTAATAGCAATTGAACAAGGAGGTAAAGTAATTGCAGCATCAGTATATGGAAAAATAAAAACTGTAACTCAAATAATTGCCATAATAATAGCATTTTTAGATATAAATAGTTTTGCAGAATGTTTTAGTGGTAAATTAGATGGAATTCCATTAATAATAAATATATTACAAACAACTATGATGTTAATATGTGTAATAACAACAATAATATCTGGTGTGGATTATTTGAAAAATGGAAAAGATTTATTAAAAAATTAAAAAACTTAAACTATTAAAGAGTCATAATATTATGGCTCTTTTAATATTATTATTTGAGGTGATAAAAATTAATATTAATACAATTTATATAAAACAAGGACAAAGCACAAAAAGCACAAAAACTATCATGTGGCTTAAAAATATAAAATTATTCATAAAACATGTCAAAGAAAATCAAAATTCACCAGAAAATATTGAGTCAAATACATATAAAAGACATGTGTATGAAATATATAATTTAACAACAAACACTAAAATTAAAAAGATGCAAAAAATAGTGAACAATTTAAAAAGCAAAGATATTAATGGAATAGTATTAAGTAAACAGATGCACCTAAATAATAATTTTATTAATATTATAAACAGTAATAATATTAACATTTTTGATGGAAAATGGTTAATACAGTATATTGTAACAGATATAATTAAATTTTTAGAAAAAAAAGGAAAAATAAAAACTGATGCTGAAGTTGCAATATTATCAAATGACTTAACAGAAGAAGTAAAAGGAAATATTAAAGAATTAATCAAAAAATTCAAAAAAATAAGAATAATAACTAATCATAGTGAAAAATTTAAAAAAATAGAAGAAACATTATATGAAGAAGAAGGTGTTCCCATTATAATTGTAAATAATAAGAAAAAAGCATTAACTAAATCAGACTTGATTATAAATTTTGACTTTGTAGAGGAAAGCATAAATCAATATAATATTAATGAAAATGCAGTAATATTAAATCTTGATGGAAAAATAAAAATTAATAAAAAACGCTTTTCAGGAACAATAATAACTGACTATGAAGTCGAAAAAAAAGAAGATGTATCAGAAGAAGAAAAATTATTATTAGAAGAGTTCTATTGCAAAGAGTTGTATGAAGAAAAAATTTATAAAAGCTCAATTGAAAGAATAAAATTAGAAGAAGCAAGTTATTCCAAATTCGAAATTATTAGAAAAATTATAGATGAAGAAAAAATCTTAATAAAACAGTTGTATGGAATTAATGGAATTATACAATAAAATTTAATAATACATAAAAAATAAAATTTCTAAAGATTGCTTTTTTTATAAAAGTATAATATAATGATTCTGTCAAAGGAGGAAACGAAAATGGCAGAAAACAAGCATGAAAAAAAGAAAAAAGTAAATAAATCAAAAACTGATAAATCAGCTACAAAAACAAAGAAAACTAAAATAGCAAAAGAGCATGAAAAAGACATAAAAAAAGGGAAAAAAATCAAATTTAAGGATAAACATCCAAAAGCAGCACTAGCGATTAAAATAATATTAATGATATTACTCTTGTTTATAGTTGTAGCTGCAGGTATAGTTATAGGTATAATTTATGGAGCATTTGGAGAAGAATTTAAAATAACAATAGAAGAATTATCAAAACCAGCCTCAAATTCAATAGTATATGATGCAGATGGTAATGTAATAGCAGAACTAAATGGAGAAGAAAACAGAAAAAATATAACTCTAGATGAGATGAGTCCATATTTAGCTAAAGCATATGTGGCAATAGAAGATGAAAGATTTGAAAAACATAATGGTGTAGATTTATTAAGAACAGGAAAAGCGATAGTAACTTTTATAACACATGGAGGAAAGTCTAGTTTCGGAGGAAGTACAATAACACAACAATTAGTAAAAAACATTACAGAAGAGGATGAAGATGAAGGTCTTGCTGGAGTTTTTAGAAAAGTTAAAGAGTGGGCAAAGGCATATCAAATAGAAAGATTAATCTCTAAAAACCAGATATTAGAGTTATATTTAAATACAATATTTGTAGGTGAACATAATTACGGTGTTGAAACAGGAGCATATTATTACTTTAATAAAAGTGCACAAGACTTAACATTAGTAGAATGTGCATTTATGGCAGGAATTAATAGTGGACCAAATGGATATAATCCATATGGAACAAATGCATATGGAACAGATGAAAACAAAACTAATAAAATAAATAATAAAGTAAAAGTAGTATTGAAAAAGATGCTAGATTTAGGTTACATAAGCCAAGAAGAATATGATGCAGCATATAAAGAGGTAGAAGAGCAAGGAATAAAATTTACAAAAGGAGAAAGGACAACAAATTATTCATATCATACAGATGCACTTATAAATGAAATTATAAAAGATCTAGTGCAAGAAAAGAATCTATCAGAAGCTGCAGCACAAAGTTATCTAGAAACTAGTGGGCTATCAATTTATTCTACACAAACGTCAGCAGTGCAAAATCAAGTAGAAGAAGCAATGAGTAATGCCAAAAGAATTAATTCTAAAGAAAACGTTGATGAAAATGGAAATCCTGTAAAAAGCCAAGCAGCTATGGTAATAATAGATCATAAAACAGGCTATGTATTAGGATGTGTAGGAGGGCTTGGAGAAAAAACTGCAAGAGGCTTAAATAGAGTAACACAAGCAAGAAGACGTCCAGGTTCAACAATCAAACCATTAACTTCTGTAGCTCCAGGAATAGAAGAAAAGATTATAACAGCAGCAACAATTTATAATGACAACTTTACATCATTCCCGATACAAGGATCAAAACCATATGAACCAAAAACATTAAGTGCATTTAAGGGACTAATAACTGTAAGGCAGGCAATAGAAACATCTCAAAATATACCATTTGTAAAGGTAGTAACAGAGCTTACTCCTGCAAAAGGATTAGAATATTTAGAAAAAATGGGAGTAACCAGATTGGATACTCAAAAAGATGGATTAGCAGCAGTAGCACTTGGAGGATTAACAAATGGAATAAGCCCTCTTGAAATGGCAGCAGCGTATGCGACAATAGCAAATGATGGAGTATATGTAGAGCCTACTTTCTATACAAAAGTAGTTGATTCAAGTGGAAATACAGTACTTACATCAAAACAAGAAAGTAGAAGAGTATTTTCAGAAGCAACAGCATATATTACAAAAAGTATATTAACAGGACCAGTAACAGGTTCAAATGGAACAGCAAAAAGGTGTGCTATTAGTGGAATGGATGTAGCAGCAAAAACAGGAACATCTAATGAAGACAAAGATAGATGGTTATGTGGATTTACAAATTATTATACTGCAGCAGTATGGTATGGATATGATGAAGAAGAAACCGTAGTATCAAGTGGTATAAGTCCAGCAACACTTATCTGGTCAGCCGCAATGTCTAAAATACATTCAGGGCTAGAAGGTTCAAGATTTAAAGCACCAAGTAATATAGTAACAGCTACAATATGTAGAGATACAGGAAGACTAGCATCTGATACATGTACAAATACATTTACAGAAATATTTGAAAAAGGAACAATACCAGAAAGTTGTGAAGGGCATTCAGGATCTACAGTTTGTACTGAAACAGGGTTATTAGCTAATGAATATTGTCCATCAAAAAATACTATTTACAAAAAATATTTAGTTGATAAAGAAAAATTAGGGTTATGGACTACACCAGCAAATAATCAAGAAACCTATATCCCAACTGAATATTGTACTGTTCATAAAAAACCAGAAGAAAAACCAGAAGAAAAACCAATAGAAAAACCAGAAGAACCATCTACAGGAGATGATGAAAATCCGCCAGATGATAATGAAGACGATCCAGAAGATGGAAACACAACTACAGATGATCCATCAGGAGGAAATGAAAATACTCAAAAACCAGGAACTGGCGGAAATACAAATACTGATGGAAATAATACAGGAGGAAATACTGAAAATAATACAAACAAAAGAACTTAAATAGCTAAATGGAAAAAGGAGAATTTTATGGATATAATTTTTTACAATACATTAACAAGAAAAAAGGAAACATTTAAATCCATAGAAGAAAAAAAAGTAAAAATTTACACATGTGGGCCAACAGTATATTACTATGCCCACATTGGTAATTTGAGGTCATATCTATTTATGGATATATTAAGAAGAGTATTAAAATATAATGGATATACATTAATACACGCGATGAATATAACAGATGTTGGACATTTGGTATCAGATGCAGATGAAGGGGAAGACAAGATGATAAAAGCTGCAAAACGTGAAAACAAAGATCCATATGAAATAGCAAAATTTTACACTGAAAAATTTATGCAAGATTTAGAAAGTCTAAACATTGACAAACCTGAAATAATATGTAAGGCCACAGAACATATAAAAGAGATGGAAGAATATGTGCAGGAGATAATGCAAAATGGATATACATATCAAACAGAAAATACTATATATTTTGATACATCAAAATTAGATAAATATGGTATATTATCAAATATAAAGATAGAACAACAAATGGCAGGGGCAAGAGTAGATTTTGACAAACAAAAAAGAAATAATACAGATTTTGCTTTATGGATAAAAGCACCTAAAAATCATTTAATGAAATGGAATACTTTTTGGGGAGAATGTTACCCTGGATGGCACCTAGAATGTTCTGCAATGAGCAGAAAATATTTGGGAGAAAAATTCGATATACACACAGGTGGAATAGACCATATACCAATTCATCACGAAAATGAAATAGCACAAAGTAAAGGAGCTACTGGACAAATACCAGCCAATTACTGGATGCATTGCGAATTTTTATTAGTAAATGGTGGAAAAATGTCTAAAAGTCTAAATAATTTATATACCCTAAAAGATTTAGAAGAAAGGGGGTATAGTCCATTAGATTATAGAATGTTTAATTTTTCTTCACATTACAGGAATAAAATTAATTTCACATTTGAAGCAATGGATTCAGCTAAAGCAGCACTGAAAAGACTAAAAGAGGGATATAAAGTCCATAATGTAGGAGACTCAAAAATAGATGAAAATATAATAAAAGAATATGAAACAAGATTTATACAAGCTATAAATGATGATTTAAATATGCCAATAGCTATGAGTGTGGTATGGGAGATTATTAAAAATCCAAATAAATCAAAACAATTTGCAAATTTATTAAAAAAATTTGATGAAGTATTAGGGCTAAAAATTGATAATGATGAATCAAAGGAAAAAGTACAAGACTTACCAGAAGAAATATTAGAATTAATAGAACAAAGAAAACAGGCAAGAGCTGATAAAAATTGGTCAAAATCAGATGAACTTAGAGATATAATTTTAAAAAAAGGATTTATAGTAAAAGACGGTAAAGAAGGAATGACTATAGAAAGAAAATAAAGAATTAAGAATAGATAGTAAAAAGGGAGGAATTAATATGGCAATTTTAGTTACAGGTGGAACAGGATATATAGGAAGTCATACTGTTGTAGAATTATTAAATAAAAATAAAGAGATAATAGTAGTAGATAATTTCATAAATAGTAGTCCAGATGTAGTAGAAAAAATAAAAAAAATTACAGGAAAAGAATTTAAATTTTATGAAGCAGATTTATTAGATAAAGAAAAAATATCTAATATATTTAAAGAAAACAAAATAACTGAAGTAATACATTTTGCTGGATTAAAAGCTGTGGGAGAATCAGTAAGAAAACCATTAGAATATTATTCTAACAATATAACTGGGACACTTGTATTATTAGAACTAATGCAAAAATACAATTGTAAAAAAATAGTATTTAGCTCATCAGCAACTGTATATGGAGATCAAGGGAAAAATGAATTTACAGAAGAAATGGAAAGAGGAAAAACAACAAACCCTTATGGAACTACAAAAGCAACTATAGAAAAGATATTAGAAGATTTATATACATCAGATAATGAATGGGGAATAATGTTACTTAGATATTTTAATCCAGTAGGAGCACATAAAAGTGGGTTAATAGGGGATAATCCAAATGGGATACCAAACAATTTAATGCCATATATTCAAAAAGTAGCAATGGGAGTTTTACCTGAATTATCTATATATGGTAATGATTATAATACAAAAGATGGAACAGGAGTAAGAGATTATATTCATGTTGTAGATTTAGCTATGGGACATCTAAATGCACTTGACAAATTAGAAAAAGAGCAAAGTGGAGTATATATATATAATTTGGGCACAGGAACAGGTTATAGTGTTTTAGACATGGTAAAAACATTTGAAAAAGTAAATAATATAAATATTCCATATAAAATAGTAGAAAGACGTCCAGGAGATTTAGCAGAAATATATGCAAATCCAACAAAAGCTAAAAAAGAACTTGGATGGATAGCAACAAAAAATTTAGAAGATATGTGTAGAGATTCTTGGAATTTTGCAAAAACATCTAAATAACAGTACCAAATAATCAAGGAGGATAAATAATAACTAATGAATGAATATATACACAAAGTTCAATATTATGAAACAGATAAAATGCAAATAACACATCATTCAAATTATATTAGGTGGATGGAAGAAGCGAGAGTAGATTTTTTAGAAAATATAGGATGGGGCTATGAAAAATTAGAACAACATGGAATCTATTCTCCAGTAATTGGAATCAATTGCGAATATAAAAATAGCACAAGATTTAATGAAAAGATAGTTATACATATAAAAATAAAAGAATATAGAGGCGTAAGATTAGTTATTCAATATGAAATGAAAAGTTTAGATACAGGTAAAATAGTGTTAATAGGTGAATCAGAACATTGTTTTATAAATAAAGAGGGAAAACCAATAATATTAAAAAAGCAATTTCCAGAATTAGATAAAGTATTATATAGCTTAAAATAAAAGGGAAGGAATCATACTAATGGGAGCAGAAAATATAAATAATATAGAAGAAACAAAAAAAGAGCAGCAAATAAAAAAACAATTTACAATTAATGGAATAACAATATATAGAATATTAACATATTTTGCAATTTATAGTATATTAGGTTATATATTAGAAACAATTTTTGCTATTATAGCTTATGGAAAATTTGAAAGTAGACAAGGATTTCTATATGGACCAGTTTGTCCAATATATGGTGTAGGTGCAGTTATTATGATAATTGCTTTACAGAAATTCCAAAAAAATGGATATACCCTTTTTTTGGGTGGAATGATAGTGGGTTCAATTGTCGAGTATATAATAAGCTTATTTGGAGAATTAGTATTAAATGTTAGATGGTGGGACTATACAGGAAGATTCTTAAATATACATGGAAGGATATGTTTATTATATTCTATATATTGGGGAATAATTGCAATATATTTAATGAAATCATTAAATCCACATATTGATAAATTTATTAATTTTTTCAGGGCTAGGATCAATATTAAAACAGGCAAAAAAATAATAATACTAGTAACAATATTTTTATTTATTGACTGTATAGTATCAGCTTTTGCAATAGAATTATTTCTTTCAAGAACTGTAGTTGAAAAAAATATACCAGCACAAAATAGGCAATGGTATGTAAATATGTATGAAAAATATTATAGCAATGAAAATATTAAAAACTTTATAGAAAATGTATGGGGAAATAGCAAAGTATTAAGAACATATCCAAATTTAAGATTAACAATGCAAGACGGAACTGTTATACATGTAAAAGACCAATATCCAGAAATACAACCATATTATTACAAATTTAGAGATAATTAAATATATTAAAATCAGGAGAAGCAAATGGAAAAAATAAATTTAAACACAGATTCAAGAATTAATATAATAAAAGAAGAAGCACAATATTGTTTAACTTGTATAAACAAACCATGTAGTACATCATGCCCACTAAACAATAATACATCAGGATTCATAAAATTAGTAAAAGAAGAAAGATATAAAGAAGCATATGAATTGCTATGTGAAACTTCTGTATTACAATCTATATGTGGAAGAATTTGTCCACATACAAAACAATGCCAAAAAAACTGTATACGAGGAATAAAAGGTGAGCCTGTAAATATAGGTATGTTAGAAGCTTATATTGGAGATTTAGCAATATTAAACAATTGGGATATTCCAAAGATAGAAAATAAATCAAATAAAAAAATAGCTGTAATAGGTGGCGGACCAGCAGGAATTACATGTGCTGCTTTTTTAGCAAAAGAGGGATATCAAGTTACAATATACGAAAAACATGAAAAATTGGGAGGAATATTAGCTTATGGAATCCCAGAATTCAGATTACCAAAACAAATACTAGAAGATACCATAAAAAAAATTCTGAAACTTGGGATAAAAATTGAAAATAATTATAAATTACAAGAAAACACTAATAGTAAAGGAGAAATAACACTTAATAAATTAGAAGAAGAATATGATGCCATATTTTTAAGTTTTGGTGCTAACATTTCTAATAAGATGTCCATTGAAGGAGAAGAACTTGACGGAGTTTATGGACGGAAATGAATTATTAGAAATTGGACATAATCCAAAATATAATGGAAAAAATGTTGCAGTAATTGGTGGAGGAAATGTAGCAATAGATGCAGCAAGAACTATAAGACGATTAGGTGCAAAAACAGTTACAATAATTTATAGAAGATCTGAAGAACAAATGCCAGCAGAAAAAAAAGAGATTTTGGAAGCAAAGGCAGAAGGAATTAAGTTTTTATTTCAAACCAATATTGTAAGAATTTTAGGAGATAACAAAGTAGAAAAAATAGAATGTATAAAAACAGAGTTAAAGAAAAAAGAAAATGAAGAAAGACTTATTCCAGTAAATATAGAAGATAGTAATTATTTTATGGACATGCAATATGTAATAATGGCAATAGGTTCAAAACCAGATAAAAAACTAACACAATCTCTTGGCATAAAAACAGATGAAAATGGACTAATAAAAGTAAATGAAAACAATCAAACAACAAATCAAAAAATATTTGCAGGAGGAGACTTAATAGGACAAAAAGCAACAGTAGCATGGGCAGCCAGATCTGGACGTGATAGTGCAAAAAGTATAATTAAATTTTTAAATAAATCCCCAAAAGAATAATATATTCTAGAGGGGGTTTATTTAAATTTTAAATAAATATGTATTAAAAGATTAAAAAAAGTTAGCAAAAACTATTGACAAGTGCTAAAAAAAGTTATAATATATAAAATGTTAGCACATAAATATAGAGAGTGCTAAAAACATATAAAACAATATATAATATTCAGTCTCAAATATGGAAAAATATAGAGAGGAGATATAAATTGCTAAGTGATAGAAAAAAACGAGTATTACAAGCAATTGTAGAAGAATATATAAATACTGCTGAACCAGTTAGTTCTAATTCATTAGTTAATAGTTATGGATTAGACTATAGTAGTGCAACAATTAGAAATGAAATGGCTGACCTTGAAAAAATGGGATATTTGGATAAAACGCATACATCAAGTGGAAGGATTCCATCTGAAAAAGGATATAGATTTTATGTAGATGAATTAATAAAAGATGATAATATAAGTCTAGAAGAAATAAAATATATTAGTTCAAAATTAGAAAGCAAAGTAAATGAAATAGAAGAATTAACACAAATAACTGCAAACACAATATCTGAAGTAACACATTATGCAACAGTATCCATTGGACCTAAAAGTGAAGAACAAACAATAGAAGAAATAAAATTTGTTTTATTAGGTTCAAGAATGTTGTTAACTGTTATACTAACAGATTCAGGACTTGTAAAAGAAACTATTATAAAATTTGACGAAGACATTAATGATAAACAAGTTCAAACACTTAATTTAATGTTTAACAATAAATTAAAAGGAAAACCATTAGAAGAAATAAAGGGGAAGCTTGAAGAATATTTATTTGACGAAATGAAATATAGTGTTAATGTAATAAAGCCTATAATAGAACAAATTAAAAAAGTACTAAAAGAAGATGAACAATTGCATTTAGAAGGAGCTAATAGAGCATTTGACCTACCAGAATTTAATAGTTTGGAAATAGCTAAAAATTTTATAAATATATTAGATACAAAAGATTTAATGACAGATATACTAAATACAGGTTTAGCTCAAGATATAAATGTGTATATTGGAGAAGAAAGTGAAAAAGAAGAACTCAAAGATTTCAGTATAATTACATTTAGGCATAGAGTTGGAAATAAGGATTTAGGAACAATAGGAATTATAGGTCCAAAAAGAATGAATTATTCAAAAGTAATTTCTGTAATGAAATATATTAGTAAAAAGCTAAATGATGAAAACAAACAAGATTGATAAATATAGTTTTTAGAAAGAAGGTATAAAATGTCAGAAGAAAACCAAAATAAAGAAAAGAAGGAAAATAATAGAATAGAAGAACATGAAAAAAATATAAATGATTCAACACAAGTAAATGAAGCAAAATCTAGTGAGGAAGCGAATCAAGATGAAAAAACATTAATACAACAGAAGCAGCAAGAAATAGATGAACTAACAGATAGATATAAAAGGGTAATGGCAGAATTTGAAAATCATAAAAAAAGGTCACAAAAAGAAAGAGAAACATTGTATAATAGAACCCTTTCAGATGTAATAGAAGTAATTTTACCAATATTAGATAATCTAGAAAATGCCTCAAAAGTGGAAACGCAAGATGTAAGCTATAAACAAGGAATACAAATGGTATTAAAGCAATTTAAAGATGTTCTAGCTTCAAAAGGAGTAGAAGAAATAAAAGCAATTGGAGAAACATTTGATCCTAGCCTACATGAAGCAGTAAGCAGTATAGATGATCCAAATTCAGAATCACAAAAAATAGTTCAAGAATATAGAAAAGGTTACAAAATTGGAAGTAAAGTTATACGCCATTCAATGGTAGTTGTAGCAAATTAAATAAGTTATTAATTTTTAAAATATAAAAATAGAGGTTTATCCTCAAAAGAAAGGAAGTAATAAAAATGAGTAAAATTATAGGAATTGATTTAGGAACAACAAATTCTTGTGTAGCAGTTATGGAAGGAGGAGAACCTGTAGTAATTGCAAACAGTGAAGGAAATAGAACAACTCCATCAATAGTTGCATTTTCAAAAAATGGAGAAAGACTAGTAGGACAAATTGCAAAACGTCAAGCAGTAACAAATCCAGAAAATACAGTAATATCAATAAAAAGAAAAATGGGAACAAGTGAAAAAGTAAAAATAGAAGGAGATGCATTTACACCACAAGAAATTTCAGCTATGATATTACAAAAATTAAAATCAGATGCAGAAAGTTATTTAGGACAAAAAGTAACACAAGCAGTTATTACAGTTCCAGCATATTTTAATGACAGTCAAAGACAAGCAACAAAAGATGCAGGAAAAATCGCAGGATTGGAAGTATTAAGAATTATAAACGAACCAACAGCAGCAGCTTTAGCATATGGAATGGATAAAGAACAAGATCAAAAAATAATGATTTACGATTTAGGTGGAGGAACATTTGACGTATCAATATTAGATATCGGAGACGGAGTATTTGAAGTATTAGCTACAAATGGTAATACACATCTAGGTGGAGATGATTTTGACCAGAAAATAATTGACTTTTTAGTATCAGAATTTAAAAAATCAAATGGAATAGATTTAAGTTCAGATAAAATGGCAATGCAAAGACTTAAAGAAGCTGCAGAAAAAGCTAAAATTGAACTTTCAGGAGTACAACAAACAAATATAAACTTACCATTTATAACTGCAGATTCAACAGGGCCAAAGCATTTAGATGTAACACTAACAAGAGCAAAATTTGAGGAATTAATTAGAGATTTAGTAGAGTCAACAGCAACACCTGTAAATAATGCATTAAATGATGCGGGACTTTCTGTAAATGATATCCATAAAGTATTATTAGTTGGTGGATCAACAAGAGTTCCTGCTGTACAAGAACTTGTAAAAAGGTTAACAGGAAAAGAACCTGATAAAGGAATAAATCCAGATGAATGTGTTGCAATTGGTGCAGCAATTCAAGGAGGAGTATTATCAGGAGATGTAAAAGATTTAGTACTATTAGATGTAACTCCTTTATCATTAGGAATTGAAACATATGGAGGAGTATTTACAAAATTAATTGAAAGAAATACAACAATACCAACTAAAAAATCACAAATCTTTTCAACAGCAGCAGATGGTCAAACATCAGTAGAAGTACATGTATTACAAGGTGAAAGAGAAATGGCAGCATATAACAAAACATTAGGAAGATTCCAATTAACAGGAATTCCATCAGCACCAAGAGGAGTACCACAAATAGAAGTAACTTTTGATATCGATGCAAATGGTATAGTTCATGTATCAGCAAAAGATATGGCAACAGGAAATGAACAAAATGTATCAATAACAGCATCAACAAACTTAACAGATGAAGATATTGAAAAAGCAGTAAAAGATGCAGAAGCACATGCTGAAGAAGATAAAAAGAAAAAAGAAGATATAGAAGTTAGAAATAATGCAGAAAGTTTAGTTTATAACAGTGAAAAAACATTGGGAGAACTAGGAGACAAAATTAGTGGAGAAGAAAAAGCAAAAATTGAAACTGAAATTAATGCAACTAAAAAAGCTCTTGAAGGAAACAATACTGAAGCAATAAAAGAAGCTACAGAAAAATTAACAAAAGTTTTCTATGAAATGAGCGAACAATTATATAAAAATGTGAATCCAAATGCAGGAGCAGAAGGAACAAATGCAGAACAAACAAATACTACAGAAAATAATGACAATAAATCTAACGAAAATAATGGCAATGTATATGATGCGGATTATAAAGTAGAAGATGACAATAAATAATAGAAAAAAGTAAAAGTCTCCTTAAAAAGGAGCTTTTACATTATTTTTACATATAAAACTTTTATATTGAATAAATCATAGTATAAATTATGAAATAAAAATAACCAATAAAAAGTTAAGAAAGGAATAAAAAATCATGGCAAATAAAAGAGACTATTATGAAGTGTTAGGAATAAATAAAACTGCCAGTGAAGAAGAAATAAAAAAAGCATATAGAAAACTTGCAAAAAAATATCATCCTGATGCTAATCCAGATAATAAAAAAGAGGCAGAAGCCAAATTTAAAGAAGTAAATGAAGCATATGAAATATTGTCAGATCCACAAAAAAGAAAAATGTATGATCAATTTGGATTTGATGGATCGCAAGGATTTGGAGGTCAAGGTCCATTCGGAAGTCAAGGACCATTTGGACAGGGAGGATATTATTCATATACAAGTTCTGGATTTGATGGCTTTTCAGATTTTGGAGATTTAGGTGATATTTTTTCTACAATTTTTGGAGGAGGAGCACGAACATCAGGATCAAGGAGAAACAATGGGCCTAGAAAAGGTGCAGATTTAAATGTTAATATAGAAATAACATTTGAAGAAGCATTTTTAGGGATCGAAAAAGAAATAAATATAATAAGAAATGAAACGTGTAGCATATGTCATGGAACAGGAGCAAAACCAGGTACAACAGTTACAAAATGTAGTGTATGTAATGGAACAGGTCAGGTAAAACAAGTACAAAATACAATATTGGGTCAAGTACAAACAACTAGAACATGTACAAATTGCCGTGGAACTGGGGAAGTTATAAAAGAACCATGTGATGCATGTAGAGGAAAGGGAACAGTTAGAAAGCAACCTAAAATTAAGGTCAAAATTCCAGCTGGAATAGATGATAACCAAACAGTAGTATTAAGAGGAGAAGGAGATCCGGGTGAAAAGGGAGGACCTAAAGGAGACTTATATATTACCGTTAGAGTTAAGAAGCATAGTGTATTTTCTAGAAAAGGTGTTAATGTATTTTGTGAAATACCAATCACAATAACTCAAGCAACATTAGGTTCAGAACTGCAAATACCAATGGTAGATGGAAGTACAGAAAAATATAAAATTCCTGAAGCTACACAAACAGGAACGAAATTCACAATAAGAAATAAAGGATTTAAATCTTTGAATTCAAGTGTAGTGGGTGATTTTATTTTTACAGTAATTGTAAGAACACCTAAAAAATTAACAGCAGAACAAAGAGATTTACTAGAAAAATTAGCAAAAACAATGAATGAACAACCACCTGTAAAGAAAAAAGGATTTTGGGATAAATTATAAGTAACTAAAAATTTAAGTAGAAAGTAATTTAAGCTTTCTACTTTTTTTGTGATAAATAATCTTTACAATATATTATTAACTATGATAGAATATATAACCTAGAGATATCCCATGATAATCAAAGAAAAATACAATATATTGATGGTATTATATCAGATTTTACAAAAGAAAAATCCACGTAAGGAGTAGTTATAATGAGTTCAATAACATCATTAAAACAAATATGGCAAAAAGTAAAGTACAGAGGAAAAAAAATATATTTTGAAACAATGGCACAAAAATGGCTTGAATGTAAAAGAAAAGTAGTTAAAGAATCAACATATTACAATTATGTATATAAAATTGAAAAATATCTTAAACCAATGTTTAAAGACATGACCATAAAGGAATTTAAAAATTATAGTTTTGATGCATTGATACAAGAACTTTCGTCAGAATTATCTAATAAAACGACTAAAGATATTATTAATACATTGGTAGCAATACTAAAATATTCGGAAAAAGAATTTAACTATATATTAAATATAGAAGAAGCAGTTATACCTAGAACGAATAAAAAAGAAGTTAATATATTAAGCAAAAAAGAAAAGAAGAAACTTGAAAATTATTGTATTAAAAGTGGAACATTAAGAGATATAGGCATATTAATTTGTTTATATACAGGTATACGAATAGGAGAAGTTTGTGCATTAAAATGGAAAAATATAGATTTAGATAAAAGAGTAATTTATATAGAAAAAACCATGCAAAGAATAATAAAAAAAGGTCAGAAAAGTGAAGTGATAATAGATACACCAAAGTCACAAAAATCTATAAGAGCTATTCCTATTTCTAAAAAATTATATGATGTGATAAAGCCATTAAAAACAAAGCATAATGATGAAAATTATTTTTTGACTGGTAGTAAAGATAAATATATTGAGCCTCGAAATTATCAATATATGTTTAAAACAATTTTAAAAAATTGTAAAATAAAAAAATATAAATTTCATGCGTTACGACATACATTTGCTTCTGACTGTATTGAAGTGGGAATGAATATAAAGGCTCTTAGTGAAATTCTAGGTCATGCCAGTGTAGATATAACTTTAAATATATATGTTCATTCTTCATATAAACAAAAGAAAAAATATTTAGAAAAGTTGTGACTTTTTTCATAAAGTCTTTAACTTTACGAAAAGTATTTTTTAAAAAATTTTGTATTTTATAATGTT
>CAMMHE010000010.1 GCA_946496575.1 uncultured Clostridium sp.
TGGTTATGTTTGTGATGTCAAAAGTAATGGAATTTACAAAAGAAGAGCAAAATAGGATAGCTATATATTTGGTAAATTGTACTTGAGTTTTTATTATAAATATTGATTATATATAAACTAGAAAGTGAGATAAAATGAAACAAATAATATTTTTAATAGATACAGATAATGCAAAATTTTTAATAGAAGATACTAATGGTAAATATAGATTACCTATGCTAAAAAGTTCAGATGGAATAGAAAATATTAGTGAAGAATTTTTTAAGAAATATAAAATTAAGATATCAAAAAGCAAGTTGGAAATATTAAAAGATAATAAAAAATATACATTAATTAGAACCTATATTAATAAATCTGAAAATGATAAAAAATATAAGAGCTATAAGTTAAGTGATATAAGTCAAATGATTTGTGATAATGATGAAAATCAAAGAGAAATATTAACAGATATTATGATTAATATATTAAAAGAATCGATAAATGATTCTTTTTGGTTAGGAATTATATTATCAGTGGAAGATAAAATAGAAGATCCACAAATGAAAAATTTGTTAACTTCATTTTTATTATTTTTTTCTTCTATATTTTGCCAGGAATGTGTGGAATATAAGTTAGGAGAAATTATAAATTCAGAAATTAATGAAAATAGTAGACTTAAAAAAATGAGAAATTTTTATTTAAAACAATGTCCATTATATAACTCTAAAAAAATAAAAAAAACAATTAAAGATATGGGAATTGACTTTAATAATTATATATTTGATATTGTATTATGGTTTATTGATGAAAAACTTATTGATATTAATATTAGAAATTGGAATATAAACAAAAGTAATAATTACGACATATATAATCAAATAATATTAAGTCCTAGAAGATGGATAAAGAATCAATTCCCACAATATAATGATTGGTTCGAAAGTATAAGAAAAGTATATATTGATGAATTTATAAAAAGATTTAATAAAATAAAAATTATTCAAAAGTCATATTCTACCAATAAGTTATTTAATAAAAATTTATCTGATGATGAAAAAGTATATATATTATATAGAATAGGATTATTAAAAACAATTAAGCTAATTTCTGAGATTTTTGGAACAGGAAATTTTGTTGGAGAGAAATTTAATAATAATTTTTATTTAGACTTTGATATCTTTTTAATAAAGGTTAAAGCTACTTTGATTCAAATGCTTTGGAATGACAGTCAACAAAATAATCTTCCATTTTTAAACAAAATTTTAAATAATTTACCTAAAGAATTAGATGATAACTTTTTTACAATTAATAGAAAATGCAGAGATAACATTCATTATGGATTTTTTAATAATATAAAAAAAGAAGACTATAAATTATTACAAAAAAATCAAGATATTTATTTAAATTATGTTATAAAAGAGTTTAATAATAATATTACATATGACTTTGGTAATAAGTATAAAGAAGATATAAAGATAGCAAATATTTTATATAAAAACAAACAATAATTGTGATAAATTAAAAAATGGACATATATATGTAATATATGTCTTTTTTCTATTAATTGGTTGTTTAAATAGAAAAAATATGATATATTATGAGTAGAATTGGAGGAAAAAATGGAGTTAATAAGACCTTTTGTAAAATGGGCTGGTGGAAAAGGCGGATTGATCCCACAGTTAAAGAACTTTTACCCATTTGATTTAGAAAACGGAATTATAGAAAGATATGTAGAACCATTTATAGGTGGTGGTGCAGTTTTAATAGACATATTACAAAAATATGATGTAAAAGAAGCATATGCATTTGATATAAATAAAGATTTAATAAACTGTTATAATGTAATAAAAAGCAATGTAGAAGATTTAATTGAAGAATTAGATAAAAAAGAAAAAGAATTTTTAAAATTAGAAACAGATGATAGAACAGCTTATTTTTATGATATAAGAAGTAAATACAATTCTTATAAATTAGAAAAATTAATTGATGTAAAAAGAGCTTCTGAATTTATATTTTTGAATAGGACATGTTTTAATGGTTTATATAGAGTTAACAAAAGTGGAGAATTTAATGTGCCTTGTGGTAAATATAAAAATCCTACAATATGTGATTCTAAAAATTTAAGAAACTTGTCGGGATTAATTAAAAATGTAGTTTTTGAATATGGCGATTATAAAAAAAGTAGTAAATATGTTGATAATAAAACATTTGTATATTTTGATCCACCATATAGACCTTTATCTATTACATCAGGATTTACTTCATATACAAAAGAAGATTTTAATGATGAAAATCAAAAAGAGCTAGCACAATATTATAGAGAATTAAATAAGAAAAAAGCAAAGTTAATGTTAAGTAATTCAAATCCTAAAAATACAAATAAGGAAGATACATTTTTTGAAGATATTTACAAAGGATTTAATATAAATGAAGTTTCAGCAAAGAGAATGATAAATGCAAACAGTAAAGGAAGAGGAGAAATTTCAGAATTACTTATAACAAATTATGAGGAGACAATAGAATGTACAGAGGAAAATTCTATTATGAAGATGGTAGCTTCAAATTAATTGATAGTGACACATTTAAAGCACTGAAAAAATTTGAAGCTAAAACTTTTGATATGATTTTTGCTGATCCACCATATTTTTTATCAAGTAATGGAATTACTTGTAGTGGTGGAAAAATGGTTAGTGTAAATAAAGGGAAATGGGACAAAAGTTTAAGTATATCTGAAAAACATAAATTTAATAGAAATTGGATTAAAGAGTGTTATAGAATATTAAAAGATAATGGAACAATATGGATTAGTGGAACTCTACACAATATTTATTCGATAGGAATGGCTCTTGAAGAAGAAGGATTTAAAATTATAAACAATATAACTTGGCAAAAGACTAATCCTCCACCTAATTTAGCTTGTAAAACTTTTACACATTCAACAGAAACAATTTTGTGGGCAAGAAAAGATTTGAAAAATGTAAAATATACATTTAATTATGATGTAATGAAACAAATGAATGGTAATAAACAAATGAAAGATGTTTGGACAACTTCTATAACAAAACCATCAGAAAAAAAGCAAGGAAAACATCCAACACAAAAACCTTTGAACCTTTTAGAAAGAATAATTTTAGCATCGACTAATGAAAATGATTTAATTTTAGATCCTTTTTGTGGTAGCAGTACAACTGGAATAGCGGCAAATAAATTAAATAGAAGGTACATAGGTATAGATAATTCAAAAGCATATTTGGATTTATCGATAAGAAGATATAATAGTTTAATAGATGGAGAAAATAAATGGAAGAAATTATAAGTTTTTTAAATGGAATTTTAACTGATTTAAATATAAAAAATATAGATAGCATAACAATAGAAGAAGGAAGAAATATAGTAAAGAATTTAAATGAGTTTCTTTATACTAATTATGATGGTATAGGAAAAACATTTGAATTAGATTCAGAAAGAGATTATATTTCAGATTATCATAAATTTTGGGAAAAAAATTGTGAAAAAATCTTATTACCAAGTATAAATAAAACCAAATGTGAAGAAGTTGCAGATGTATTTCATGAAATATATATAAATAATAAAGAGGCTTTTTATTCTTTATATAGTAAAGAAGGATTAAATGATGAAGAAGTTTGTAAAATAAGATTTTATACAGCTTCGCAAGATTTTAACGGTTCAAGAAAATTTTCAGAGTATGCAGAAATATATAAGGAAGATCCAAGTATTTTTGACAAAGAGTATATAAATAGTAAACCTGAAAGTTTTATAAGAGATTTGAAATTTTCTAAGTTGTCTCAAACGGATAAAAGAATACAATTTGCAAAAAAATCTGCCGAAATGTTATTACAATTTAAATGTGAGCCATTTGAGTTATTAAAAAAATTTAATGGTGATTTACTAGAGATTAAGAATCAATTAATAAAGAACCAAGGAATGGGGTTTGGAAATAAAAAAGCAGATATGTTTATAAGAGATATGGTAGTATTAAGTATATGGAAGGACTATAAAAATTTTGAACAGATAGATGTAGCATCAGATAGAAATACAATGAAAGTGGCATTAAGAACAGGAATTTTAAAAACAGAGATACCATTAGTATCAAGTTTTTTAGATATATTTTGTTACCAATATTCTTTAATAGACCAATGGTGTGCTAAAGCTTGGAGAGAAGTATGGAATATATGGAATAAAAAATATCCAAAAGAATGCATAGAAGGACCCTCATTATTAGATTATTTAGTTTATAGAATTATTGGTATTGAATTTTGTAATGAAAAACTTGCTATCTTTAATGGAAAAAATTGTGGACATGTATTTAAATGGCATTCATCAAAAAATAGAAAATGCCAAGTATGTGCAAAAAACAAAATATATTCAGAAGCTAAATTGATTAATAAGGTTTTACCATGTCAAGATGAAGAAGGATATATATACATCGAAAAAAATAAATACGTTAGTGGGAAAGAAGCGGTATTACATGGATATAAAGAATGTCCATTAATAAACGTATGTAATCCAATGAGTAATAATTTTATAAAATATAATGGACCAAAGTCAATCAGCATTTTGGGAAGAACTGGTTGGAGTAGCACATATACTAAAAGAAATGAAGGTGGCGGAGGTTTAATGTCATAAGAAGGAGAATAGTAAAGATGAAAAGAAACTTTGCAGAGTGGTTATTAACATTTACAGATAGTATTGCTAATTATAAATATTACATAGATTTTGAAACGATATATAAGAATGCTGAAATATATAAAATAGAACTAAATATGTTAAATTCTTTAATCGGGAGTAAGAATATAGAAAAAGAATTTGAAGATTTAGTAAAAAAATATCCTGAAGTTTTAAAATGTATACCTATATTATTAGCAGTAAGACAGTATGAAATAATTGTTTTAGATGAAGATGGAAATAAATTTGAATATAATTTTAAAAAAATGAATTATGATGTAGAGCAATATAAAGTGTTTATGAGAGAAACAGGTTTATTTGGATTATTAGAAAAACATCTAGTTAATAATTTATATGATTATGTTTTAGGCGTTGAATCTGGACTAAATTCTAATGCTAGAAAAAATCGTGGCGGACATTTAATGGAAGATTTAGTTGAAAAATTTATTCAAAAAGCAGGTTTTAAGAAAAATGAAACATATTTTAAAGAGATGTACTTACAGGATATAGAAAATAAATGGAAATTAGATATGTCTTTTATAAGTAATAAAAATCAAGCAACTAAGCGATTTGATTATGTAATAAAAACTGATAATTGTATTTATGGAATAGAAACTAACTTTTATGCTGCTGGTGGTTCAAAACTTAATGAAACAGCAAGAAGTTATAAAATGATAGCAGAAGAGGCAGAAAAAGTTGTAGGATTTGAATTTGTATGGTTTACAGATGGAATGGGATGGATCTCAGCTAGAAATAACTTAAGAGAAACATTTGATAGAATGGAGAATGTTTATAATATTAATGATATGAAGAATGGAATAATGAAAGAAATATTTAAATAAGGAAGGAAAAAGATGTTAAATAATAATATAAAAATAGATTTGCATATACACTCTAAAGCAAGTGAATATAAAGAACGTGAAGGATATGTAGCCGATAGTAATATAGATAATATAGATGTGTTGCTAAAAAATGTTGAAGATAATAAAGTTAATATGATATCAATCACAGATCATAATAGATTTGATTATGAATTATATAAAAAAATAAAATCAGTAATAAATAAGCCACCATACGAAGATATAAAGAATATATTGCCTGGAGTAGAGTTTGATGTAATGTTGGAAGAATCAAGCACGACATCATGTCATATTATTTGTATATTTGATGATTGCAACGATAAAAAAATTGAGAATATTCAATCTAAAATTAATGAGGTAAGAATACTAGAAAGTGAATCAGATTATTATAAATTAGAAGAATTTGAAAATATTTTATATAAGGTAGGAACAAGTGTAGTATTAATAGCACATCAAAAGAGTGGTATAGATGTTCAAGATTCTACTGGAAAACATCATAGCTTGTCAGAAGCAGTAAAAGATCCTAACGAATGGATAAGAATTGGATACATTAATGCACTTGAATATCAAAAACCAAGAATTCAAGGGATGATAAAAAATAATCTAAAAGAAATAAATACCAAATTTGCCACAATTACGGGAAGTGATTGCCATGTTTGGAGTGCATATCCTAATAAAGATAGTACAATAAAAACACCAAAGGAATATTTATCAAAAGTAAAATGTTTACCAACTTTTAAAGGCTTGTTATTAGCTTTAAGTTCTCCAGAAACGAGATTTGAAAGAAAAGATGAGGGAACATCTTCTAATTATATAAATCAAATAAAATTAGGAGAAAATAATATTGAATTATCAACAGGAATAAATGCAATTATTGGAGAAAATGGTTCTGGAAAATCGTACATTCTAGGAAAAATAAATGGAGAGAATGAAAAAAAATATAAAAAGATTAATGAGAGTAATGAAATTAAAATATCTAAAATTGGCTCTCCTTCATTATTAAAAATTAGTCAAGGTGTAATTATTGAGCAAGTAAAATCTGGAAATTTATTAGAAAATAATTCGGAATATTATGATGAAATTCCAACAATAAATGAGTTTAAAACTAATATGACTGGATTTGTAACTAATTTAAAAAATTATGTAGAAGAAAAAATAAAAATAAAGGAAAACGAACAAAAAATAAATAATTTAAAAATTTTAATAAAAGAATATGAAGAAGTTAAAAATTATTATGTTTCATTAAATATTGATATTGAGACTATAGAAAATCTTCCTAAAGAAAGATACAATGTAATAAACAGAATATATAGTGAAGTAAACAATGAATATACAGCAAATCAGACTTTTTATATAAATGAAAAAGAAAAAATGATTAAGACTATTTTAACATCATTACAAGAATTAAGAAAGGAAATATCAAAAGAAACTAATCAAATAGATTCTGAAAATAAAGCTATTAATGTTATTACTGCAGTATTTAATAATATTAATGAAAAAATAAGAAAGGATAGAACGTCACAAGAAAATGAAAATCAAGATTTGATTGCAGAAATTCGAAGTTTTGCATTACAAATAAAAAATTATTTAAATGAAAAAAATGAGAATGTTGAATTTCCTATATTTCCAAAAGAAATTAATGGTACTAGTATAAAATCTAAGCATGGTTTTAAATTTATTAAAGAAGCAAAATATAATAATGCAAATTTAGAAGTAGCGTTGTACAAAGAATTATTTGTTCAGAATTATCAATCTAGTGAAAAAATAAAAGATATTAACACACGAGATGAGTTCGTTAAGGCTGTTAATGGTGCTACAACGTTTGAAATGATAGAAAGTAAATTAAATTCTAATGTTCAAAAATTTATTACAGAATATACAAAAGAGGAAACTAGAATAAAGGATGAAAATGGAACTGATGAAATTGGAACAACACCAGGAGAAATTGCATTAACTTATTATAAACTTCAGCTTTCAAAAGAAAATACAAATGATGTAATTTTAATTGATCAACCAGAAGATGATATTAGCATGAAAAGAATAGAAAATTATTTAATAGAATACTTTAATAGTGTTAGAGATAGAAAACAGATTATTTTTGTAACTCATAATCCACTATTAGTCGTTAATTTAGATGTAGATAATGTAATAAATATATCAAAGGATAGAAAAAATATTTTAAAAATTGACTCAGGATGTTTAGAAGATAAAAATATACTAGATTTGGTAAGCCAAAATTTAGATGGAGGTAAAGAAGCGGTTGAAAGGAGATTAAAAGTATATGGAGCAAATTAATATTGAAATAACTAGAGAAAATAAGGATATATTAATTAAGAATACAGAAGGCGGAGAAATAAAAATATTAGAAACAAATAAAGAATTAAAAGCATCAGAGACTCTAAGGTTTTTAAATTATACGGATGGAAAAAAGTACATATTGAATCCACTAGATGAGAAATTAAAGAATGATAAAAACATACAGTATGTATATCAAATTTTTTATGAAATTATAGATAAATTGAATCCTATAGAGGAAATATAAATAAACTACTTGCAAAGCTTAAAAATTTATGTTATATTCTAATCATAGAATCAAACTATGAAATATAATTATAAATACAAGCTCGTATTCTTCGTGAACGGAAGTGTCAAACGAGCCAAAAATTATTTTCAGCAATTTTTTAAGTTTATAAAAATTAAGAAAAAAAAGATTAGTTTGAATTGAAAAATTCAGACTATTTTTTATTTAATCTGTAAAAATTTAAAATAATGGAGGCTTGCTAAATAACACACAAACACTTTACAACTTAAGCATTTTGCTATATAATAGACAAAATAAAATAGATAAAAAAGGAGAAATGCAAAATGCAAGAAAATAATCAAGAACAAGAAATAGACATAAATCAATTAATACAAATAAGGAAAGAAAAATTAGATGAACTACAAAAACAAAATGAAGATCCATTTGAAATAACAAAATTTAATAGAACAAATTCAGCAAGAGAGATAAAGTTAAACTATGAAATATTTGAACAAAAAGATGTAACAATAGCAGGAAGAATAATAGCAAAAAGAATAATGGGAAAAGCATCATTTTGTACAATATTAGATTCAGACGAAAAAATACAAAGTTATGTAAGTATAAATGATTTAGGAGAAGAAAGTTACAAAAAATTTAAAACATTTGATATTGGTGACATAATTGGAATTACGGGATTTGTATTTAAAACAAGAACAGAAGAAATATCTGTACATGCACGAGAAATAACATTACTTTCAAAATCATTAAGACCTTTGCCAGAAAAATTTCATGGATTAAAAGATGTAGATTTAAGGTATAGACAAAGGTATTTAGATTTAATAGTAAATCCAGAAGTAAAAGAAACATTTAAATTAAGAAGTAAAATAATTAGTGAAATAAGAAATATATTAGATGAAAAAGGATATTTAGAAGTAGAAACGCCAACTTTAAATACAATAGCAGGTGGGGCAACAGCAAAACCATTTATAACACATCACAATACACTTGACATGGATATGTATTTAAGAATAGCAACAGAATTATATTTAAAAAGGCTAATAGTAGGAGGATTTGATAAAGTATATGAAATAGGAAAAAACTTTAGAAATGAAGGAATAGACATAAGGCATAATCCAGAATTCACAGCAATAGAATTATATTCAGCATATGAAGATTATAATGACATGATGAATATAACAGAAGAATTATTTAAAAAAGTAGCGGAAAGAGTAATAGGCAGTACAACAATAAATTATCAAGAGATTGAAATTAATTTGGGAAATGAATGGAAAAGGATAACAATGATTGATAGTATTAAAGAAGTAACAGGAATAGATTTTAATACAATAGAAACAGATCAAGAAGCATTAAAAATTGCAGAACAAAAAGGAATAGAATTGGTAGAAAGTAAAAAAACAAGAGGATATATTATAAATGCATTTTTTGAAGAATTTGTAGAGCAAACATTAATACAACCAACATTTGTATATGATTATCCAGTGGAGGTATCACCTCTTACTAAAAGAAAAAAATCAGATAAAAGATTAACAGAAAGATTTGAATGTTTTATAGGAGGACGTGAATATGGTAATGCATATTCAGAATTAAATGATCCAATTGATCAATATGAAAGATTTATAGAACAATTAAAACAACGTGATGCAGGGGATGAAGAAGCAAACATGATGGATGATGATTTTATAACAGCATTAGAATATGGAATGCCACCAACAGGAGGTCTTGGAATTGGAATAGATAGAATGATAATGCTATTTACAGATTCAGCATCAATAAGAGATGTATTATTATTTCCAACTATGAAACCATTGAATTAGAACAATTAGAAAATGAGGGAAAATATTAAAAATAATGAAAAATATATTGGTTGTAGAAGATGATATAGATATTCATAATCTAATAAAAAATATTTTAGAAAAAAATAATTACATTGTTTTTAATGCTTATTCTGGAACAGAAACATTAATGATTTTAGAAAAAGAAACAATAGATTTAATTTTATTAGATCTCATGTTACCAGGAATAAATGGTGAAGAAATTATTAAGAATATAAAAGATATTCCTATTATTGTTATAAGTGCAAAAATTTCTGCAGAAGATAAAGTGAACGCACTATTAAATGGTGCTAATGATTATATTACGAAACCTTTTGATACAAACGAATTACTAGCAAGAATTGAAGTTCAATTAAGGACAACAAGAAGAGTTAAAAGCAATGAATTAAAATATAAAAATATAGTTTTAAATAAAGATAGTCATAGTCTATTTATAGAAAATAAAAAAATTAATTTAACTAAAACAGAATATGCAATATTAAAACAGTTATTATCAAATCCAAAACAAGTTGTCTCAAAATCAAAATTACTTGAGCTAATTAGTGATGATACATTAGATTGTGATGAAAACTCTTTAAAAGTTCATATAAGTAATATAAGAAGAAAAATGAAAACTATAACTTCTGATGAATATATAGAATCTGTATGGGGAATTGGTTTTAAAATGTATGATTAAAAATCTTAACTATTCCTTAACTATTTCTTAACTCCTTTCTTAACTATTTAATGATAAAATTTATTTAGTTAGAAAGGAGAAATTTATGCAATATATTTTAGAAACAAATAATCTTAGAAAAAAATATGGACATTTTAATGTAATAAGCAATCTTAATATGCATATACCTAAAGGATCTATATATGGACTTATTGGAAAAAATGGAGCTGGAAAAACAACTCTAATTAGGTTACTTTGTGGTTTGCAAAAGCCAACATCTGGTACTTATAATATTTATGGAATTTCAAATGAAAGTAAAAAAATAATTGAATCAAGAAAAAGAATTGGTGCAATTATTGAGACACCATCAATTTGTCTTGATATGACAGCAGAGGAAAACTTGAAAAAACAATATAAAATTGTAGGACTTCCTAATTTTGATAATTTATATGAAATATTAAAATTTGTTAGATTAGATAATATATCCAAAAAAAAAGCTAAACACTTTTCTTTAGGAATGAAACAAAGATTAGGATTAGCAGTTGCACTAGTTGGAAATCCAGATATACTTATTCTAGATGAACCAATAAATGGATTAGACCCTGAAGGAATTATTGAAATAAGGGAACTAATTTTAAAATTGAACAAACAAAATGGAATTACATTTTTAATTTCGAGCCATTATTTAGATGAATTATCTAAAATTGCAACTTGTTATGGTTTTATGGATAAATGTAGAATTGTTAAAGAAATTAGTAAAGATGAATTAGAACAAAACTTTAGAAAAAGAACTCAAATAAATGTAAGTAATTTAAAAGAATGTGTTAAATATTTAGAAGAAAGAAATATATCTTATAAAGTTATTTCTAATGATTTGATTGACATATATGAAAAAATAAATGTTTCAGAGTTTGTTATTGCACTTTCTAAAAAAAATTGTATTGTAAATAATTTTCAAGAAAAAGGTGAGTCTTTAGAAAATTATTATCTAAATTTAATAGGAGGTGCAGACAATGTATAAATTATTAAGAGCAGGTTTTTTTAGATTAAAAAAGGATATCATTTTCTGGTTATTTCTGACCTTAAGCATAGTAACAGCTGGAATTATTATATTTAAATATTATTTTTCTGGAAGTGAAATAATATTAGATAAATTAATAAATGAATTTATAATGTATATAGGTCTTTTTATTGCAATATTCATAAGTATATTTGTAGGAAAAGAATATTCACAAGGGATTATTAGAAATAAAATAATAGTTGGTCACAGTAGAATATCAGTATATCTATCTAAATTAATAATATGTATTATTGCATCAATATTATGTGAATTAGTTTATATTAGTATCATACTACTAATTGGTATACCATTGTTTGGAAAATTGCATATGTCTGTATTTCAATTTGTTATGAGCATGCTAAATACTTTTTTAATTATTACTTTATATTGTTCTATTTTTAATTTTATAACAATGATATGTTCAGAAATAACAGTTTCTACAATTATAAATATACTTTTTCTGCTTGTGATATTCATTGCAGAAGCTCCTTTAGGATATGTTGCAAATTCTCCTAAATATATAACACATTCATATTGGGAAAATGGGATTGAAAATATTATTAGCCAAGAACCTAATCCAAGCTATCCAGGAGACACAAAAGTTAAATTAGCTAAAACAGTATATCTTTTAATACCACAAGGTCAAGCTAGCAAAATAGCAAATATGGATATAGAATCTTTAAATCAAATGCCAATTTATTCAATTATATTAATAATATTTGTTAACACAATTGGAGTATGCTTGTTTGTAACAAAAGAATTGAAATAGGAGGAAAATTGTGAATATTGTTTTATTAGTAACTATTGGGATTCTGTCTTTTTGTTGTATATTATTTATACTAAAAATATATTTCATGAGAAAGTCAATTAAAGAAATTGAAACAAACTTTAATTATATAATAAAAGCAGACACTAATAATATAATAACAATATCTTCAACAGATAAAAATATAAAAAATTTAGCAATCAATTTAAATAAAGAACTTGTAGATTTAAGAACCCAAAAATTACAATACAAGAGTGGAAATCAAGAATTAAAAAAAATTATAACCAATATATCACATGATTTAAGAACTCCGTTAACTGCTATAAGTGGGTATATTGATTTAATAAATGAAGAACAATTAACCGAAAAGCAAAAAAAATATTTAAAAATAATACAAAAAAAGTCAAATGAATTAACTGAACTTACGGGGCAATTATTTGACTTTTCTAAAACAATTGATATAGAGATAAAAAAAGAAAAATGCTGTATAAATGAAATTTTTGAAGAAACTTTAATAAGTTATTACAGCATTTTTAAAGAAAAAAATATCATGCCTGAGATATTAATTTGTAAGGAAAAAATATACAAAATGGTAAATAGGAATTCACTTATAAGAATATTTGAAAATATTTTGTCTAATGTATTAAAATACAGTAACGGGAAATTCAAAGTTGAATTAACACAAGATGGAACAATTACTTTTTCAAACAAAGCAACCTCATTAGATGCAACAACAGTACAAAAAATCTTTAATCGCTATTTTTCAGTAGAAAATGCAAAAGAATCTACTGGTATTGGGTTATCAATTGCAAAACAACTAGTAGAATTAAATAATGGAAATATATATGCGGATTATGCAAAAGATACATTATCTATAAGAATAGAATTTGATTAAAAATAATAGCATTATATACACAGTAAATTTGGAAATAGAAAGATCCAACCAGAAGGTGGAAAAGTAATAAATATTACTGGAGAACAATTAGAAAGATTATATCAACAATTTATAAAAGACAATATAAATGAAAAATAGAGAGATATTTATTCCCATAAATAACCATTGATTTTAATTATAATGACAAATTATAATTATATATAGGATGTGGATTATTTATGAGGATAATTAAATGTTATGGAAAAAAAATTATAAAAAAGGAATTAAGAAAAAGTTATAACTTTTTTATTAATGAAGCTAATACTGATAAAAAAAGTGATGGATATGGACTAATAAGAGATAAAACAATATTAGATACTAATATATCAAGCATTGCCTCTGTAGGGTATGGTTTAGCAGCATTAATAATTGGAATAGAACATAAATGGATTAATTATAAAAAAGCATATGAGAGAGCAAATGGGACACTTGATACATTTATAAAAAATGTAGAGGGAAAAAACGGATTTTATTATCATTTTGTAAACATGAAAAATGGTAAGAGAGAATGGAATTGTGAAATATCAATAATAGATACAGCAATATTTATATGTGGAGTAATAACAGTAGGAGAATATTTTGGAGGAATAATAAAACAAAAAGCAGAAATATTATATAAAAAAATAAATTGGGAATGGTATAGAAATAAAACAACTAATTATTTTTATATGGGGTATACTCCAGAAAAAGGATTTTGGGGAAATTGGGACATGTATGCAGAACAATTAATGTTATATGTATTAGGAGTAAGTTCTCCAACTTATCCAATAAATAAAGATATGTATTATGATTTTGAAAGGAAAAGAACAAATTATAAAGAAATAAAAGATATCATATATACATATTTTGGTACTTTATTTACATATCAATTTTCACATGCATGGATAAATTTCATGAATTTAAAAGATAACAAAGGAGTAGATTGGTTTAATAATTCAATTAAAGCAACAAAAGCAAATAGGCAGTATTGCATTGACAATAAAAATAAATTTAAAACATATGGAGAAAACTCATGGGGATTGACAGCTTGTTTAAGTCCAAAAGGATATTGCACATTTGGAGCTGAACCTTGTGAAATAGATTTAAATAAAGAAAACGATGGAACTGTAACTCCATGTGGTGCAATTGGTTCAATAGTATTTACTCCAAAAGAAAGTATAAAGGCTATGGAATACTTTTATAATAACTTTCCTAAACTATGGGGAAAATATGGATTTAAAGATGCATATAATTTAGAAAAAAATAAACCATGGTTTGCAAATGAATATATAGGTATTAATAAAGGAATAGAAATATTAATGATAGAAAATTATTTAAATGGTACTATATGGAAATATTTTATGAAAAATGAGTATATCAAAGAAGGATTAAATAAATTAGGGCTCATTAAAAATAATAATGTAGTTTATACATAAATGAAAAAAAATTAAAGTTAAGTTTTTGTGAAAATTCAACGTAAATCGTTGAATTTTTTTAAAAATATGATATAATTCCAAAGAAACTTATAAAAAATAATAACATTGAAAATGAACATTTGAATTTAAAAATATTATGAAGGGATTGATATAATGTTTTACTCAAATAGGAAAATGATTTATGGAATTATAATAGCAATGGCAGTAATAACATTAATAGAATATGCAACAACAGAAGGAGAATTATTATCATTATTATTAACAATACCAGGTGTATTAATTGCTATAACATTTCATGAATTTGCACATGCACTTGCTGCAGACAGATTAGGAGATGATACTCCACGAAGACAAGGACGCTTAAGTTTAAATCCAATAGATCATATAGATCCATTAGGACTTGCAATGTTAGTATTTGTACACATAGGTTGGGGAAAACCAGTACAAGTAAATCCTACAAATTATGATAGAAGATTTACTATGGAAAAGGCAGATGCAATAGTATCATTGGCAGGACCATTAATGAATTTTGTATTAGCAATAATATTAACAATAATATATTGTGCCATAATAAAATTTGCACCAGTACAATTTATTGCCTCAACTATAGGAGTAGTAATTTTAACAATAATATTTTATGCAATAATAGTAAACATAGGTCTAGGAGTATTTAATTTAATACCATTACCACCATTAGATGGTTCAAAGATATTTTTGCCAATATTTCCATCAAAAGCAAAATATTGGTTTCAAGATAATTATCACATATTTTATGTAATATTTCTAGTTATTTGGGTAACTGGTATAGCAGGGAAATTTATATCTCCAATAATTGATACGATAGCAACACAAATGTTAAATTTGGGACAGTTTATATTTAGATTATAGTACAAAAAAGAGGATTATAAATGAAAGATATAATAACATTAGGAATAGAATCAAGTTGTGATGAAACTTCTGCAGCCATTGTAAAAAATGGCAGAGAAGTTTTATCTAATATAATAAACACACAAATAAAAATACATGAAGAATATGGTGGAGTTGTTCCAGAAATAGCATCAAGGAATCATATAGAATCAATTTCAAAAGTGGTAGAAACAGCAATAAAAAAAGCAAATATAAATTTTAATGAAATAGATGCAATAGCACCAACTTATGGCCCAGGGCTTGTAGGAGCTTTATTAGTTGGTTTATCTTATGGAAAAGGTTTAAGTTATTCAATTAAAAAACCATTAGTTGGCGTAAATCATATAGAAGGGCATATAGCAGCAAACTATATAACACATAAAGACTTAAAACCACCTTTTTTGTGTATGATGACATCAGGAGGAAATACACAAATAGTATATGTAAAAGACTATTGCAAATTTGAAGTACTAGGTAAAACACGTGATGACGCAATAGGGGAAGCATTTGACAAAGTAGCTAGAGTAATAGGTTTGGGTTATCCAGGAGGACCTAAAATAGATATATTAGGACAAGAAGGAAAACCAATTATTGAATTACCTAAAATACATATGGATAATTTAGATTTTAGTTTTAGTGGAATAAAAACAGCAATAATAAATTTGTATCATAAAAATCCAGAATTAAATAAAGCAGATTTATGTATTAGTTTTGAAAAGACTGTATGTGAAATATTAGTACAAAATATACAAAAGGCTGTAAGTAAAACAGGAATAAAAACTATAGCTTTAGCTGGAGGCGTATCAGCAAATAGTTATATACGTAAAGAATTCTTAAAATTAGAAAATGAAGGAATAAAAATATATATGCCAGACTTAAAATTATGTACAGATAATGCAGCAATGATAGCAGCAGCAGGATATTATAGATTTTTAAATGGAGATATTTCTGATTTAACATTAGATGTAGTGCCAAACTTAAAAATAGGAGAAAATATATGTCAATATATGCAATAGCTGATCTACATTTATCTTTTAAAGAAAATAAACCAATGGACATATTTGGAGATAATTGGGTTGGACATGAACACAAAATAAAAAGAGATTGGGAAAATAAAGTATCAGACAATGATTTAGTATTATTGTTAGGAGATTTCTCATGGTCAATGAATTTAGAAGATACAGAAAAAGACTTTGAATATTTAAGTAATTTACCAGGGAAAAAGTTATTATTAAAGGGAAATCATGATTATTGGTGGACAACAGTGACAAAAATGAAAAAATTTTTAGAACAGAAAAACTTTAAAAATATTGACTTTATATATAATAATGCATTTGAATTTGAAGATTATATAATAGCAGGAACAAGAGGATGGAATATAACAGATGAGGAAGATAATAAAAAAATAATAAATAGAGAATGTGGTAGATTGGAGAATTCTTTAAATAATGGAGTAAAAAAATTTGGAAAAAATAAAAAAATAATAGCATGTATGCATTATCCACCAATTACAAATGCAAAAATTATTCATAATGAAGAAACAGAATTTATAAAGATAATGAAAAAATATAATGTAGAAAAATGTTTATATGGTCATTTACACAGTATATCAATAAAAGATGCAGTTGAAGGGAAACTTGAAAATATAGAACTAAAACTTGTAAGTGCAGACGGATTAAATTTTGAATTATATAAAATATAAAAATCAGAGAATTATTAAAATCTCTGATTTTTATATATGTATACATATATTTGAGCATTGACAAAGAAATTAGATATGATAAAATAAATTAAATTTTGAGAAAGGGGAAAGTTAGATTAACACTAACGTATAAACTTTATATGATAAATTTAGAAAAAGATGTACAATATGTAAAAACTGTAGGACCTAATAGAGCAAAATTGTTGAATAAATTAGGAATATTTACATTAGAAGATTTAATAACATATTTTCCAAGAACATATCAAGATAGAGGAAAGATAAAGAAAATAGCACAATGCATAGATGGGGAAGAAATGTTAATAGAAGGAATTACAATTTCAAATATTTTAGAAACAAGAATGAGAAATAAAACAATATACAAATTACAGTTAAGAGATGAAACAGGAATATGTACGGCTATATGGTTCAATCAACCATATTTAAAGAATATATTCAACTTAGGAGAAAAATATAAATTTTATGGTAAAATATCAAATAAATATGGAAGAATAGAAATAATATCACCAGTTTTTGATAAAATTAATGAAGCGAAAAATACAGGAAAAATAATACCAATATATCCATTGACAAAAAAATTATCACAAAATATTTTAAGAAATATTATAGAAAATGGAATAAATGAAGTATATACAAAATTAGAAGAGACGTTACCAGATTACATATTGCAAAAATATAATCTACTAAATTTAAATGAAACTATCAAATTAATTCATTTTCCGAAAAAACTAGAAGATTTTAAAAATGCACATAAAAGATTGGCATTTGAAGAACTTTTAACAATGCAATTAGCTCTATTAGAATTAAAAAATAGGTATATAAATGAAACTAAAGGAATTAAATTTAATCCTAATATTAAATTATCAAATATAATAAATAAATTACCTTTTGAACTTACAAAAGCACAATTAAAAGTATTAGAAGAAATTGAGCTAAACATGGAAAGTAGCAGAGAAATGAATAGATTATTGCAAGGAGATGTAGGATCTGGGAAAACTATTGTTGCAATACTTGCAAGCTATAAAGCAGTTAAGTCAGGATATCAAACAGCAGTAATGGCACCAACTGCAATACTTGCAAGTCAACATTTAGAAAGTTTTACAAACATTTTGCAAGAAGAAGGAATAAAATGTGAGCTTTTAATATCAAGTACCAGTAAAAAGAAGAAAACAGAAATTCTAGAAAAATTAAAAAAAGGTCAAATAGACATCTTAATAGGAACACATGCTATTTTAGAAGAAAATGTAGAATTCAAAAATTTGGGTTTAGTTATAACAGATGAGCAACATAGATTTGGTGTAAAACAAAGAACGAAAATAATAGAAAAAGGACAAAACCCAGATGTAATAGTAATGTCTGCGACACCAATACCACGAACATTAGCACTTATACTCTATGGAGATTTAGATATTTCTATAATAGATGAATTACCACCAAACAGAAAAAAAATAGAAACATTTGCAGTTAAAAAAAACATGGAAGAAAGGGTAAATAATTTTGTTAAACAACAAATAGAAGAAGGAAGACAAGCATATATTGTATGTCCACTTGTAGAAGAAGATGAAGAAAGCAATTTAAAAGCAGTAACAAGTTTAGCAGAAAAATACAAAAAAGAAATATTTAGTAAATATAAAGTAGAATATTTACATGGAAAAATGAAACCAAAAGAAAAAGATGAAATAATGCAAGAATTTAAAAAAGGAGATATTGATATATTAATATCTACAACAGTAATAGAAGTAGGAATAAATGTTCCAAATGCAAGCATAATGGTAATAGAAAATGCAGAAAGATTTGGTTTAGCACAATTACATCAGTTGAGAGGTAGAGTAGGAAGAGGAGAATATAAATCATATTGTATACTTAAATATGATAGTAATAGTAATAATACGCGTGAAAGAATGCAAGTAATGTGTAAATCTAATGATGGTTTTGTCATTTCTGAAAAAGATCTAGAATTAAGAGGATCAGGAGACTTTTTTGGAACAGCACAACATGGGCTTCCGGAATTAAAAGTAGCTAATTTATTTGAAGATATTCAGATATTAAAAGAAGTACAAAAATTATCATTAGACATTTTGCAAGAGGATCCAAAATTGAAAAATAATAAAAATAAAAAATTAAATATGCTTATAAATGATAAATTTAAAAAAAGAATAGAAATTTAGTATTAAAAATAAAATAGACAATACAAGCATAGCGTTTTGAAAATGTAATAAAAATTTAACATAAAAAATCTATCAATAATATTGACTTATAAAAAACAGAAATGATATACTTATGTCGAATAAAAGGCAAAAAATACAAAAAGAAAAGGTGATAAAGATGCAAGTGAAAAAATTAATAATAGGTATAATCATTTTTATATTGGCATATATAGTATTAAATTTAATAATATCAAATTCTGTACAAGCTGTAACACAAGTAATAAGTACAGATATAAATGGGATAGATGAACAGAGATATCCTGGAATAAAACAAATGATACAATCATTACAACAAAGCCATCCAAATTGGAAATTTAAAGTATTATATACAGGAATAGATTGGAAAGAAGTAATAGCATACGAGTATATGGGACATGAAGGATCACCTAAAAATTTAGTACCAGTAACTTCAAAATGTACAGGAGATTGGGTATGTTTGTCATGTGGAGAAAATAGATATTATGACAATGGGAGTTGGCGTTGTGCGTCAGAAACAGCAATACAATACATGATGGATGCAAGAAATTCTGTAAATAATTCAGATGTATTTCAATTCATGGAATTAACATATCAAGAAGCAAGTTTTGAAAATATAAAACAAATGGTACAAGGAACTTTTTTAGATAAAGATAGTTATATAAATAGTATAATATCAGCTGGAAAAAATTACAATGTAAGTCCATATTATATTGTTGCATTAGCAATACAAGAACAAGGAACAAATGGTAGTAGTACTGTTTCAGGAACATATCCAGGTTATGAAGGATATTATAATATTTTTAATATAAATGCAAGTGGAAATGACCAAGGAACAATAATAACAAGAGCACTTTCTTATGCTAAAGATAATGGATGGAATACTTTAGAAGCATCAATAGATGGAGGAGTAAAAAAAATTTCTACAAGTTATATAGCAAGAGGACAAAATACATTATATTTACAAAAATTTGATGTAGATAATTCAGATAATAAAATGTATTGGCATCAATACCAACAAAATATATTAGCAGCACAAAATGAGGGAGTAAAAATAAGGCAGACATTTGAAAAAATAAATTCAATTGATTCTGCTTATACATTTATAATACCTGTTTATGAAAATATGCCAACAAAAGTACAAGGTAAACCTTCAACTACAAAAACAATTAACACTTTAATAACAGATTTAGTTAGGGTAAATGTAATAAGTAGTATAAGCTTAAGAAGTTCACCAGCAGGAACTAAAATATCAGCTAAATTATATTCAAATGAGATTGTAACAAGGTTAGAAAAAGCTACTCAAAAAGTTCAAAATACATATTGGGACAAAATAATGAAATCAGATGGAACAATTGCATATGTAGCAAGAGAAACATATGATTACGAATCAGAATATAAATTATACCTAATACAAGTTGCAGAACTTAATCAAAATTGGAATGATAATCAGGGAGGAAGTATAGATACACAGCCAGAAGATCCAGAACCAGAAATACCAGAAGGTCCAGATCTTATATCTGCAAGCAATGAAAAAATAAAAATAGATGCAGAAAACAAACAAATAACTATAATTCCTGAAACAACAATACAAGAAATAATGAATTTAGCAGGTGTTGAAATTACAGCAACAGATATAAATGGAAAAACACTTGAAAAAACATCAATTCCAGGAACAGGAAGCAAAATCAATGGAAAATATATAATAGTAATGATTGGAGATGCAAATGGAGATGGAACAATAAATTCAGGTGATTTATTTGCAGTACAAAAGCATTTAATACAAAATACTCAAGTAAATATTTATACAAAAACATCAATGGATGCAAATAAAGATGGAGCAATAAATTCAGGTGATTTATTTACAATCCAAAAACATTTATTAGGAAAAGGAAATTTAACAATAAACTAAAGGTCAAAAATAAGAAAGGAATAACAGTAAGATGAAATATAAGAAAACAATAACCATGATATTAATTATATTAATAATATTATTATTTGCAAACATTAAAATTCAAGCTGCAAGTGCAAATATAACAGCATCAACAAATACAGCAGAAGTTGGAAATAATGTTACAATTACTGTGAGATTTTCTGCTGCAGCATGGAATTTAAAAGTAAGTGGAGATGGAATAGATGGAGCTGCATATGCCTCACAAACAGATGATTTAAGTGAAGCTGAAACAGTAAAAACATTTAATTTGAATACATCTAAAAGTGGAAAATATACAATAACATTAAAAGGAGATATAACAGATGCTAATGGCGTAACACATAACATAGATCAATCATGTACAGTAACTATAACTGAAAAACAAAATACAGGAGGAACATCAGAAAAACCTCAAGAAAAAAAAGAACCTAATTTTACAAAAGCCAATAAAACGATGTATGCAAGTAAAGATATGAATTTACGTGAAACATGGTCAACAAGTAGTAAAGCTACAAAAATTGATGCAGGAACAGAATTAACTGTTACTGCAACATCAACTAACAAAGTAAATAATTATGTTTGGTATAAAGTAGTGTATAATGGAAAAACATTATATGCTGCAAGTAATTTGTTAACATCTACAAAACCACAAGAAACATCTACAAATGAAGAACCAGAAGATCCAGAAAAAATAGAAGAACCATCCAATGAAGAAATAAATAAAGTAGTAACAGAAGGATTGAAGACATTAGAAATTGAAGGCTTTGACTTATCACCAAAATTTGAATCAGGAATATATGAATATAGTGTTGTTGTAAAAGAAGATATAACAAGTTTAAATATAAAAGCTGAAACAATTAATGAGACTAAAAAAGTTGTAATAGCAGGTAATGATAATTTACAAGAGGGTGAAAATTTAATTACATTGATAGTATATAATTCAAAGGATGAAGTCGAAGCAACATACCAAATAAATGTTAATAAAAATACATTAGATTTGAGTAGTGTAGATCAGATAATAAAAGATGCAACAAAAGAAGCAAAAATAAAAGCAATAATATTTATATCTTTAATAACCATTTCAGTTATAGTATTAATAATAGTATTGATATTAAAACATAAAATGAAAAATAAATATGATAGCGAAGATTATGAAGATGAAGAAGAAAGTAACAATAATAATTTTTTCGATTATGAAAAAGAAATAAATTCAGTAGAACAACAAAATAATCCTGTGGTAGAGAAAAAGAAAGGAAAACACTTTTAGAAATGGGAAATATAGTATTATTAGACGAATTGACAATAAACAAAATAGCAGCAGGAGAAGTAATAGAAAGACCCTCATCAGTAGTTAAAGAAATGGTAGAGAATTCAATAGATGCAGGAGCAAGCAATATAACTGTAGAAATAAAAAATGGTGGGATATCATATATTCGTGTAACAGACAATGGAAAAGGTATACCACCAGATGATTTAGAAATGGCATTTGAAAGACATGCCACAAGTAAAATACGTTCTGCAGAAGATTTAAACAAAGTAAAATCAATGGGATTTAGAGGGGAAGCTTTAGCAAGTATAGCAGCTATTGCAAATGTAGAACTCATATCAAAAACATTAAATCAAGAAATAGGATATAAAGTTGTAGTAGAAGGAGGAAATGTGCTTTCAAAAGAAGAAGCGGGATGCCCAACTGGAACTACAATAACAGTAAGAAATTTATTTTTTAATACACCAGTAAGATATAAATTTTTAAGAAAAGATTATACAGAATCAGGATATATAGAAGATGTAATATCTAGAATTGCACAAGTACATCCTGAAATTTCTATAAGACTTATAAATTCAGGAAAAACAATAATACAGACAAATGGAAATGGTGACTTAAAAACAGTAATTTATAGTATATATGGAAAAGATATTGCTGAAAAATTGTTAAATGTTGATTATACATATGAACATATAAAAATCAATGGTGTAATAGGAAAACCAGAAATTGCAAGATCAAATAGAAGTAATCAAATCTTTTTTATAAATAAAAGATATGTAAAAGATAAAATTTTACAATCAGCAACAGAACAAGCATTTAAGGGACTAATACCATTAGGAAAATTTCCATTTTTAAGTTTAAATATTGAAATTGATCCAAGTAAAGTAGATGTTAATGTACATCCTGCAAAATTAGAAGTAAGATTTGAAAACGAAGACAAAATTTTTAAAGCAATATATCATGCAATAAAAGATACATTACTAAAAGGAAATATGGAAAGTAATGCAATATATCAAAAGGAAGCACAAATACCATCAAATGAAAGTGAAACTATTATTGAATTGCCAAAAGAAGAAACATACAAAACAATAGAAAACATTGAGAAAACAAGAACATTGCAAAAAGAAGATGAAGATGCAAAACTTATGGAAGGATTATTAAAAGCTAGAGAAAATTCAAGTAAAAATGCAAATACTCAAAATAATACTGAAAATAATATTGAAAATAATTTAGAAAGCACTTCTAAAAATAACTCTGAAAATAATTCAGAAAATCAAGTTGAGCAAATACAAAACAACATAAATTATGAGACTGATACTATAGAAAATAAAACTTTAGAAATAGCAGAAGATGATGAAAATTATACTTATGAAGAAATGTTTGTAAAAACATTTGGAACATTACCATATAAAAAAATTGAACAAAATAATGTAAATATGTTTGAAAATATAAAAGAATATCAAAAACCAATATATAAAATTATTGGAATAGTATTTAATACATACATAATAATTGAAATGAAAGATGAAATGTATATAATTGACCAACATGCAGCACATGAAAGAATATTATATGAAAAAATAAAGAAAAATTACTATAGTGGTGGAGAAAAAGAATCACAACTAATGTTATTACCAGATATTATTACATTAACACATAAAGAAATGGAAGTTGCAAGAGAAAATATGCAAATGTTTGAAAAAGCAGGATTCATTGTAGAAGAATTTGGAGAAAATACTTTAAAACTATCAGGCGTACCAGAAATTTGTTTAGATTTGGAAACAAAAGAAATGTTTTTAGAAACATTAGATGAAATAACGTCATTAGGAAGAACAGCTAAACAGGAAATTGAAGAAAGATTTATAGCAACAGTAGCATGTAAAGCAGCAGTAAAGGCTCATATGGTATTAGATGAAAAAGAAGTAAAAAATTTGATGGATGAATTATTAGAGTTACCTAACCCATTTACTTGTCCACATGGAAGACCAACTTCAATAAAAATGACAAAATATGAAATAGAAAGAAAATTTGCAAGAAAATAAAAACTATTATAGAAAACTTGTATATAGATAGGAGATAAACTAATGACAATACTATACATTACTTCAATAATTTTTATATTAATATTGATATCATTTACATGGTATACTTTAGACCAAATGGAATCAGTTGAAAAAATATTATATATAGCTATAGGGTTAGTTTTTAGTGTAATAATTACAACCACGTTATTTAACATTTCTTCAAAAAATATAGATTATCCAGTTGCAGAAATGATAATAAGCATAAGAAAGATGGTATTATTTGCTTTTGTACCAATTAATGCAATTGCTTTTATGCCATTTTTAGGAAGACAAATGTCAAACTTAAAATTCGATCAGATTACACAAGTCGAGTTTGCAAAAAGATTAATAATATTATTAGTAGTTTTAGTAATTCTAGGAATATTAGAACATAAATATTTAATAAACATGCAATTAGGAATTCTAGATATAATAAATAAAATTTCTTAAAAAATAATTAGGAAGGAAAAACAGTAATAAATGCAAAAACCGAAAGTAATAGTAATTTGTGGTCCAACTGCCTCTGGAAAAACTGCTTTATCAATAGAACTTTCAAAGAAAATAAATGGAGAAATAATATCGGCAGATTCTATGCAAATATATAAAAACATGGATATAGGAACTGCAAAACCAACTCAACAAGAAATGCAAGGAATAAAACATTATTTATTAGATTTTATTGAACCAGATCAGACTTATAGTGTGGCAAAATTTAAAATAGATGCTATTAATGCAATAGAAGAAATATTACAAAAACAAAAAATACCAATAATAGTTGGTGGTACTGGATTATATATTGATACATTAATATATGGCATAGAATATCAAAATATAGAAATAGATAAAACATATAGAACAGAGCTTGAAAAAATTATACAAGAAAAAGGAATAGAATTTTTATATAATAAGGCAAAAGAAATAGATGAAATTGCAATGAAAAAAATAAGTCCAAATGACAAAAAAAGAATAATGAGAGTGCTTGAAATATATAAAGCTACAGGAAAAAATAAGACCCAGCAAGAAAAAGAATCAAGAAGAAATAAACCTAAGTATGATTATAAAGTTTTTGCATTAAATATGGATAGACAATTATTATATAACAGAATAAATCAAAGAGTAGACTTAATGATAGAAAATGGATTAATTGAAGAAGTAAAAAAACTGAAACAAATGTACAATGAATTTCCAACAGCAATGCAAGGACTTGGATATAAAGAAGTTAATGAATACTTAGAAAATAAACTAGCAAAAGAAGAAATGATTGAAAAAATAAAAATGCAGACAAGAAGATATGCAAAAAGGCAATTAACATGGTTCAGAAAAAATAAAGAAACAATATGGTTAGATGCAACATTAGAAAAGGAATTTAATGTAGATCAAATTCTAAAATACATAAATTAATTAAAAAATTCACATATAAGCTAATAATTGGAGGCTTAAATTGAAAAAAAAGAAAGTAAATAGAAAAAAAATTCTTATTGCAATAATATCAATAATAGCAGTTATATATATTTTATATACAATATTTTTATTAAGGGAAAATGGAACCGATACAATATTTGTTGAACAAGGCACTATTCATAAAGAAGAAACAGTAGTAGGATATATAATTAGAAATGAAACAGTGATAAAAGATGAAGAATATAAAAATGGAATTATACAGATCACTGGCGAAGGTGAGAAAGTATCAAAAAATGAAGCTATTTTTCAATATTATAGTAATAGTGCAAAAGAATTAACTTATAAAATAGAGGAACTTGATTTGCAAATACAAAAAGCTTTAGAAAACGAAAATATTAATTTAACATCAGATATAAAATTAATAGAAAACCAGATAGAAGAAAAAGTTGAAAAATTAAGAATATTAAATAATACGCAAGAAATATCGGAATATAATAAAACAATTAAAAATTTACTTAAGAAAAAAATAGATGCTTTGGGAGAAGCAACAACTGCAAGTGAAAATCTAAAACAATTAATAAAGCAAAGAAAATCATATGAGGAACAAATAGCAAATAGTACACAATATATAACTGCACCAATGAGTGGAATTGTTTCATATAGAGTAGATGGATTGGAGGGTATACTTACACCAAGCTCAATTAAAGATTTAACAATAGATGAATTAGAAAAATTAGATTTAAAAACAGGACAAATTATAGCAACAAGTACTGAAGCAGGAAAAGTAATAGACAATTTTAAATATTACATAGCAACACCAATGTACTCTGAAGAAGCAATTAATGCAGAAGTTGGTGATAAAGTAAATATACGTCTTTCAACAAATGATGAAATTAAGGCTAAGATAGTACAAATAAATGAGCAAGAAAATGGAAGAATACTAGTATTTGAGATAGACAGAATTACAGAAAAATTAATAAATTATAGGAAAATTTCATTTGATGTAATATGGTGGAGTGATACAGGACTAAAAGTTCCAAATAAATCTATACTAAAAGATGAAGAAGGATTAACATATATAGTAAGAACTAAATCAGGATATTTGACAAAATTATTAGTTAAAGTAATAAAAACTAATGAAAATTATTCTATAGTAACATCATATGATACAGAGGAATTAACAAAGCTTGGATACTCACAAGAGCAAATATCATCATACAAAAAAGTTAAACTATATGATGAAATATTATTACATCCAAAGTAGGGAGAAATAAAAATATTACAAAAATATTACAAAAACATTAAATTTAGATTACAATACAAAAAAGTATTGACAATTAGCCAAAAAAGTTAGATACTATAAACACATTACGTATCGATAAATAAGAAATTTAGGAGGTTTTTTTATGTCAGGAGCAATAATGGATAAAGTTTGGGGCTTATTTGGAATGGATTCAGCAGAACCTGAAGAGGAAGAAGAAGAAAACGTATATGATATAGGAGAAGAAGAAACAGAAGAGCCAGAAGATAAAAAAATATTTGGCAAAAAAAGTAAAATTTTAGCTATGCCACAAAATCAATCTGTAAAAATGGTAATATCACAACCAACAACATTTGAACAATCAGAAGAAATTTGTAGCTTTTTAAAAGAAAAAAAGTCAGTAATAGTAAATTTAGAATATGTTAATAAAGATGTTGCTAGAAGAATAGTAGATTTTATTAGTGGTGGAGTGTATGCATTAAATGGTCATATACAAAAAATATCTAATTCAATATTTTTAATTGCACCAGTAAATTATGAGATAACAAATGAAATGGCAAGAGAAGAAATAAAAAATAAATTATCTGTATCTTGGTTAAAAAATAATAGTATTAATTAAAACAAACAATTGCTAGAAAGGAAGATAGAAATGATTACACCATTAGAAATAGAAGATAAAAAATTCTCTAAACAAATGATGAATGGTTATAGTGTTGAAGAAGTAGATGATTTTTTAGACGAATTATCAGTAGACTACTCTAAAAACTATAAAGAAGTATCAGAACTATCAGCAAAAGTAGAAGAATTAACAAAAAGTCTAGCACACTATAAAACTATAGAAGAAACACTTCAAAACACATTAGTTATGGCTCAATCAACAGCAGAAGAAACTAAAAGAGTAGCCAAACAGCAAGCAGATCAAATAATACGTGAAGCTCAAGCAGTAGCACAAAAAGGCGTGGAAGACTTAAAACAAGAAATAAAAATAAAGCAAATTGAATTAGCTGATATAAAAAAGCAATTTGATATATATAAAGCAAAAATGGAATCATTATTAATTTCTCAATTAGAATTATTAAAAGACGTAAATAAAGATTAATAGATGAACAAAAGACTATCTATAATGGTAGTCTTTTATTGATTTATTACATATTAAAGAAATTGAATATTACAAAACTATTAAATGTTTATTACAATTCTATTAATACTATTGACATTAAGCGAAAAAAGAATAAAATGGTATCATAGAATAATATCTGAAAATATAAGGAGTAAAATGAGAATTATAGGTGGAAAAGCAAGAGGAACTAAATTATATACTTTACAAGGAACATTTACTAGACCAACACTAGATAGAGTAAAGGAATCTATATTTAATATAATACAAAATTATATAAATGAAACAATATTTTTAGATTTATTTTCTGGTAGTGGAGCAATAGGTTTAGAAGCTGTTAGTAGAGGGGCTAAAAAGGCAATACTATGTGACAATTCAAAAGATGCGATTCAAATTATAAATAAAAATGTACAAAAAACACATTTTCAAGATTATGTAGATATTTATAATACAGATTTTAAAAATTGTTTAAAAAATATAAAAGAAAAAATAGATATAATTTATATTGATCCACCATATCAATCAGACTTTATATTAAAATCATTAGAAATTCTAGAAAAATCTAATATCATAAATGAAAAAACAAAGATAATTTTAGAAACTGATAATATACAAAAAATATTAAATCAAATTAAAAATTTAAAGTTTGAAATTATAGACAGTAGGAAATATGGAATTGCATATATAATATTTTTAAAAAAGACGACCTGAGCAAGAAAGGGGAACAAATAATGGAGATTTTTACATTATTAGAAACATTAGAAGATATTTTAGAAAAAAGTAAGAGAGTGCCTTTTTCATCAAAAAGTATTGTTGACAAAGATGAAATATTAGAAGTTATAAAAGAGATAAGACTAAAATTACCAGATGAATTGAAACAGGCTAAATGGGTAAAAGAAGAAAGGCAAAGAATTCTTGTTGAAGCTCAAAAAGAAGCTGATGGAATAGTAAAAGAAGCTGAAAATAGAATAATTTCAATGATTGACGAGCATGAAATAACAAGAAAGGCTTATGAGCAGAAAAATGAAATAATAGAATCTGCAAATGATATGTCGCGTGAAATTTCAGAAGGAACAAAAGAATATGCAGATAATTTATTAAGTGCAACAGAAGAAGTATTAACAACAACTCTAGCAAATATACGAAAAGGAATGGAAGAAGCAACAAATCTAATGCAAATATCATTAGAAGATACAATAAAAACTGTTCAAAATAGTAGAAAAGAATTAAAATAAAGGGATGTTGTATAATGGCCAAAAAAAGGAGAAATAAGAAAAAACAATCTAATAATATAAATGTGGCAATTATTGTAACAATCGTTATAAGCATACTTTTAGCATCTTTAATATATATTGAATCTGGATATATTGGAGAAGCTTTAAGTGGCTTTTTAGGTGGAATGTTAGGATGGATAAAATATATTCTACCAGTTGGAATGATAATAATTGCCATTAATTTAGCTTGCAAGAAAAAAGGATATTTATCTTCAAAAATTACGCAATATTTAATATTTATATTCTTTATTTCAATAATGGCAAGCATTTTTCAGATTATAAATGGAAATCTTGATATAAATCAAGATTTATCAGATACATTAAAAATTGCATATAATAATGGCGCAAATAATTCTTTAGGTGGAGGAGCATTAGGAACATTGGCAGCAATACCATTGGTTAAAATGCTTGGAAAAGCAGGTTCAATAGTATTTACTATAGGGACTTCAATTGCACTATTTGTAATTACATTTGGAATTGATATAACTACAATAATCAGTGATTTTGCGGAAAAACTAAAAGAAACTAGAGAACAAAATATAGAAGAAATTTTAGAACAAAGAGAAAAAAGAGAACAAAAAAGAGAAGAAAAGAGAAGAAAAAAACAAGAATTACAAGAACTTAAAGATAGAAACTTAATAAAAAAAGAAAATGAAGAAATCGAAGAAGAACAAATAAAAATCAATTTAAATGGTAGACTACTTGATGAAAATAATAATGGAAAAAAGAAATATAAATATGAAGAAGATAACCTAACTCCTCTTGAAATGAAACAAGCTAATAGTGCTTCAACAAATTTTATTGAAAGTAATCTATTTAAGCAAGAGGAAGAAAAAAAGGAAGAAAAAACAAAACAAGTATTACAGCTAGAACATGCAATAGCTGTAGAAGAAGAAAATTATGAATATCCACCAATAGAATTATTAAGTCCAGGAACAAAGGCAAGTTTAAAAGGCGGAGCAAAAGCATTAACAGATATTGCAACTAAACTTCAGAAAACATTATATAGTTTTGGAGTTTCAGCAAAAGTTGAAAATGTATCAGTAGGTCCAGCAATTACAAGATATGAATTAAAACCAGCAGAAGGAGTACGTGTAAGTAAAATAGCAAATTTAGCTGATGATATTGCATTAAATTTAGCAGCAGAAACTATAAGAATTGAAGCACCAATACCTGGAAAACAGGCAGTAGGCATTGAAGTACCAAATATAGAAAAAGAAACAGTGCATTTAAGAGATGTAATTGAAAGTGACGAATTTCAAAAAAATAAGTCAAAATTAAGTGTAGGTCTTGGAAAAGATGTTGCAGGGAACACAATAATAGCAGATATTGCAAAAATGCCACATGTATTAATTGCTGGTGCAACAGGTTCAGGAAAAAGTGTATGTATAAATACAATAATAACAAGCATAATTTATAATAGTAAGCCAAATGAAGTAAAATTATTAATGGTAGATCCAAAAATAGTAGAACTATCAGTATATAATGGAATACCTCATTTATTAATACCAGTAGTAACAGATCCTAAAAAAGCTGCAGGAGCATTAGCGTGGGCAGTACAAGAGATGGAAAATAGATATAGTGTTTTTGCAGCAAAAGGTGTAAGAGATCTAAAAGGATATAATATTGCAATTGAGAAAGAGAACAAAAGCAAAACAAAAGAAGAAAAAATAGGAAAATTGCCACAAATAGTGATAATAATAGATGAACTTGCAGATTTAATGATGGTAGCAGCAAAAGATGTAGAAGATGCCATATGCAGATTAGCACAAAAGGCGAGAGCAGCAGGGATGCATTTAGTAATTGCAACACAAAGGCCATCAGTAGATGTAATAACAGGAATAATCAAAGCAAATGTACCATCAAGAATTGCATTTGCAGTATCTTCACAAGTAGACTCAAGAACAATACTTGATATGGCAGGGGCAGAAAAACTACTGGGAAAAGGAGATATGCTTTTTTATCCATCTGGAACGCCAAAGCCTACAAGAGTACAAGGAGCATTTGTATCAGATGAAGAAGTTGAAAAAATAGTAGATTTCATAAAATCTAATGGAGAAGCAAATTATAATAAAGAGATTATAGAAAGTATTGAAAACAATAATAAGACAGAAAAAGAAATAGCATCTGAAAAAGAAGATGATGATGAAACAGATCCGCTATTAATGCAAGCTATTGAAGAAGTTATACAATCAGGACAAGCATCTACATCATACATACAAAGGAAATTTAAAGTAGGTTATGCAAGAGCAGGAAGAATAATAGATCAAATGGAAGAAAGGGGAATAATATCTGGATATCAGGGAAGTAAACCAAGACAAGTATTAATGTCTCCTGAAAGATGGCAAGAACTAAAAATGTCAACAGATAGCGAAGATATAGGAGAACAAAACAATAGTGTAATAGATGAATAATTAAGTTAAATATTATAATTGAATAGAAAGGAGAAGTAATGTGCAAAAGAAAAAAGAAAACTTTTTAGAAAAAATAGTTCAAAAAGATTACAATAATGAACTAGAAAAAGTAATTGAAACTAAAGATTTTGATGAAAATGTAAAAAATCTTCTCCTAAACATATTATATAAAGTTGAAGTATCATATAAAGATTATAAAACAGTAAAAAGAGATGTAGAAAGTAAACAAGAATATATTGAAAAAATAGTAAAGATAATAGAAAATAAATGTAATAAAATACTAATACCACAATTAAATTCAAAAGAAATGACAGAATTAGGTAACAGAACTTTTCTAGTAGATGCAGATAAAAAGCAAATAATATGTTATCCAATTGAGCGAAAATTGTTATATTGTATAGCAAAAATAGATAAAAAACAGGAGATAATTAGAGAGGAAAATTTTTTAATTCATAAAACACTTTCAGATGTAATAAATATAGGAAATAATATAAATACAGTAGAGCCTTTAAGAGATTTCAATGGTTTTTCATGGTTAATAATAAAAAAAGAAATTGAAAATATAAGCTACAATTTGATATATCAAAATTTAAGAATTTTAATAGGAGATAATTTTTTAGAATCATGGATAAAAAACACAGAATACTTAATAGACTATTACAGTGAATTAAAAAATGAATTAAAAATAAGATTTGGAGAAAAAAATGAAAAGGATTTAATAGAAATACTAAATAAATTATCTGTAGTATTAGAATTAGAAATTAATCCAAATTTTGAAAAGCAATTAAAAGAGCAAAAGCAAGAAATAGAAAAAAGATTATCTGAATTCAAAAATATGCAATTATTCATAGAAAAAATTACACAAGAAAAAAAGGAAATAAATAAAAAAATAAAAAAAATAGAAAACATAGTTATAGATCAAGAATTATTGCAACACGAATATAAAACTAGGAATCAAAAATTACCTTTAGAAAAAAAAATATTTAGCCAAAAAGTTTTAAAAGGTATTTTAAATGAAGAAAAAATAAAATTATTGGAAGAACTAGAAGAAAAAAACAATTTATTAAATCCAGTAAAATTTGTAGAAGAAAAAACAAAATTGCAAGAAAAATATGAATTATTAAAAATAGTTGATATCCAAGAAAGAGTAAAAGAAAAAAATAAGATACTAGAAGATTTTCAAAATATATTTTTAAAATGTTTTTTAATATTTATAAATAATGCAAACAGTAAAGAAGAGACTATAAATTTATTTTATAAATACAGATATTATAATATGCTTCCATTTAATGAAGAAATAGATATATATCAGAATATGAATCTGAATAGAAATTTAAAACAAATAGAAAAGGAACTATTTAAAAAAGCAAACGAATTTAAAATAATTAATACATTTTCAGAGGATTTAGAAGATAATAACAAAGTATATTCATTTATTTTTAAAACCAAAATAATATCAATAGAAGATATATATGTAGCAATAATTAAAGAAAAAAATAAATATTATATAGAATTTTCAGAAGATAATAATAAAACATATGAAGAAAAATTTGAAATAGAAAATTTAAACACAGATAAATTAAAAATAAAATTAAGCAAAAAGCTAAAAATTTTTATTTAAAGCTTTAAGCTAATATAATTTAGTAGTAAAGAAAGGAATGAATGTATTCATGAAAATTACATTTTTAGGAGCAACAAAAACAGTAACAGGTTCAAATTTTTTAGTAGAGGCATTAAATAAAAAATTTTTAGTAGATTGTGGGATGTTCCAAGGAAGGGAAGAAATAGAAAAAGAAAATTACAAAGATTTTCCATATAATCCAGCAGATATAGATTTCATGCTTTTGACACATGCACATATAGACCATTCTGGAAGAATTCCAAAATTATATAAAGATGGTTTTAAAGGACCTATCTTTGCACATAAGGCAACTTGTGATCTATGTGGTATAATGTTACCAGATAGTGGTCATATACAAGAAATGGAATCAGGTTGGAAAAATAAAAAAAGACAGAGGAAAGGTTTAAATCCAATAGAACCTTTATATACTGCACAAGATGCAATAGATTGCTTGGAAATATTTACTCCTGTAAAATATGATGAAATAATAGAAATTGATCAAAATATACATGTAAGGTTTAATGATGCAGGTCATATGTTAGGATCAAGCATTATTGAACTTTGGGTAAAAGAAAATGAAAAAGAGACCAAAGCAGTATTTACAGGAGATTTAGGAAATAATGATATTCCATTATTAGGAAAACCTACAATGATGGAAAATGCAGATTTTTTAGTTATGGAATCAACATATGGAAGTAGATTACATAATAGAAATGATGAAAAAGCAGAACTATTTTTAGATGTAGTATCAGATACATTAGATAATAATGGAACAGTAATTATTCCATCATTTGCAGTAGGAAGAACTCAAGAGATATTATATGAAATAAATAAGCTAAAAGAAAATAGAAAAGATGAAAAGTTTGTAAGAGAATATAAAACATTAATGAAAGCTCCTGTATATGTTGACAGTCCACTTGCAATATCTGCAACACAAATATTTGAAAATAATATGGAACTATTTGATGAAGAAACGAAATCTAGAATATCTATGGGAGATAATCCATTGGAATTTCCAGGATTAAAATTTGCACAAACAGCTGATGAATCAAAAGCATTAAATGAAAATCCAGATCCATCTATTATAATATCAGCAAGCGGAATGTGCGAAGTAGGAAGAATAAAGCATCATTTAAAGCATCATTTATGGGATCCAAAAAGTACAGTATTATTTGTAGGATACCAAGCACCAGGAACATTAGGTTATAGTATAGTAAATGGAGCAAAAACAGTTAAAATATTTGGAGAAGAAATCAATGTAAATGCACGTGTTGAATATATAGAAGGATATTCAGGTCATGCTGATCAAGAAGGTTTGATGAATTTCATATATTCTTTTATAAAAAAACCTAAACATATATTTCTAGTACATGGAGAAGAAGAATCACAAAATGTATTAAAAGATAAAATATTAGCAGAAACAGGAATCAATGTTCTAATACCAGATTGGGGAGAAACATATAATTTAGATAATGAAGTAGAATTAATAAATAAACTTGAAGGTAAACCATCAACAAATTTAAGACAAGAAGTACTAGCAAGATTAGAACAAATAAAAAGAGAAATGCTAGATATGGAAAACTATGTAAAACAAGATGTTGAAGACAATAAATTAAAAGAACAAGACATATTCAGAATAAATGAAAAAATAAAAGATTTAGAAAAACAAATTTTAAATGTGGTGGAAGGTTAAGATGAATAGATATTTAAATGAAGCAATAATAGGAAATAAGAATATTTTAATGACATTATCATCAAAAGGTGAAGCTTTAAGAATATTATATCCAAATAGAGATAGTAGACAGTATTTAAACTTTTTGCATATGGGTTTAAAAATAAATGATTCAGATATAATTTATTTACATGATGACATAAATAATGTTTATAAACAATATTATGAAACAGATACAAATATATTAAATACAGAAATTACAAATACTTATTTTGAATTAAAAATATTACAGACAGATTTTGTAATGTTAAAAGAAGATGTTATAATAAGAAAATATATATTGATAAATGAAAATAATATAGATTTAAATTTAAACTTTTTAATACATTCAGAACTTTTGTCAGATCAAAATAATTTTGTAGGTTCAAAAATTATTGATGGAGGAATGATACAATATGCACATGATTTTTCATTATCAATTTTTGCAAAAAATCAAAAATTATTAAGCCATCAACTAAATAATTCAAAAGATAATATAAAAACAGCAATTATAAAAGACAAAGATTATATAGGGATGTCAAAAGATTCAAGCATAAGTTATGATTTAGGAACAATAAAGCCAAATGAAAAAAAGGAAATAGAAATTTGTATACTTTTGAATGATAATAAAAAAACAATATCAGAAATTGAAAATGAAGCAGAAAGAATAAAGAAAATAGATTTTCAAAAACAATATATAAATGCAAAATCATATTGGAGAAAATATGTAAAAGAACACAATGGTTTAAAACTAGATGAACCTAAAAGTGAATATGAGGAAAAAATATTAGAAATATATATACGAAGCATATTATTATTTCCATTACTAATAAACCAATCAACAGGAGGAATAATATCTGCACCAGAAGTTGATGAAAATTTAAGTAATTGTGGAAGATATGGATATTGTTGGCCTCGTGATGCAGTATTTATAACAAGAGCACTAGACATTTTAAACATGCAAAAAGAAGCAGAAAAGTTTTATAGTATATTTTGCAAAAACACACAAAGTAAAAATGGAATGTGGGAACAGAGATTCTATACAGATGGAAGACTAGCACCTTGTTGGGGGTATCAAATAGATGAAACTGCAAGCGTTGTATATGGTGTATATTCTCATTATTTATATACAAAAAATGAAAAATTTTTAAAAGATAATCTTCAAATGTGTGAAAAAGCAATAGAATTTTTAAAAAGATATATAAAAGATATATTTGAAAAAAAAGAAAATCCAGATTATGAAAATAAATATCATATAAGTTATGATTTATGGGAGATGTGTGAAGGAATTCATTTATATTCTTTGGCAAGTATATATGGAGCATTTGATGCAATACTAAATATATATAAAGTACTTGGAAAAAATATATCTGACTTTGAAGGTGGAAACAGGTTAAAAAATGAAAAAGTTTATAAATCAACAAAAGAATTAGAAAATTTACAAGTACAATTAAAAAAATATATAAATGATAATATGTATGACGAAACCAAAAGCTCATATGTAAGAAATGAACAAGATAAAAAGATGGATATTAGCATATTAGGATCAGTTATACCATTTAAAATATTTACAGCAAAGGAAAAGAAAATTGTAAATACAGTAGAAAGAATAAATTTAAGTTTAAGAACTTACACAGGTGGCTATCAGAGATTTGAAAAAGATCATTATATGAATGGGAATCCATGGATAATATCAAATTTATGGATGACACTATATTATTTAGAAAAAGGTGAAAAGAAAAAAGCAAAAGAAACATTTGATTTTGTGTTAAAAACAGTAGGAAAACATTACTTTTTAAGTGAGCAAATAGATAATGCAACATTAAAACCAAATTGGGTAATCGGGTTAGGATGGTCACATGCAATGTTTATATTAGTTTTAGAGAAAATGAAACAAATTGGACAAGTATAAGGCAAGTATAACACTTGCCTATTCCTATAATAGAAGAAAGGAAAACAAAAACCATGAAAAATCAAAAAGGATCTATAACACTATTTGTATTATTATCAGTATTATTTTTTATTTTCTTATTAGTTGGGATATTTATAAATTTTGCAAATAAATCTGGAACTCAAGAGAAGCAAATTTCTGAAATACAAGAAAATTACAATCAATATACATCTGAAGAAGGACAAGCAGAATTATTTAATAAAATAATTACAACTTTGCCAACTACATCATATACTACTCCATGGTTACCAGAGGGATTTGGAAGAGTATTAGATATTGATTCAGAAACAGGAAAGATAACAGGAACTAATTTAGAAACAGGATTAGTAATATCAAATACTGCAGATGGAAAAGAAGGAACTCAAAATTATGTTTGGATAGAAGTTCCAACAAATACAAGTCAAACAATAACTATAGATGGAACAACAAAAACAATTAAATTATCAGAAGCACAAAATGATGATGAAATACAAGCTATTTTAGAAGAATATGTAGGAAATTATAGAAATGGTTCTGGTTCACAAGGAAATGGTGTATGGGAAGAAGAATGGTATGACTTATATAATGCAACATGGGATGGAACTTCTGAATATGCTCAAATTAAAAACAAAAGTAGTAGTAATTTTTCTAAATGGAAAGAATATTATGGAGATAATGTATATACTTCAACAAGTGAAAATATAGAAGGTGAAATGACAAAAGTTGATTTTTCTACTGAAACATATTTAGATGACAATTTTTATTTTGTAAAAGTAGATGACAAATTTAAAAATCATGATGATGGATGTGGCTTAACATGGCAAGGATATCAAGACACATTTAGTAAAATGTTAAGAAGTGTACAAGAACATGGAGGATTTTGGATATCACAATATGAAGCAGGAATAGCATATGAAAAAGAAGGAGAACCTGCAACGAATAGAACTATTGATTCACCAAGAATAACAAATCCTACAAAAGCAAATTATGCAAAAGATCAATACCCATATAATTATATACAATGTAGTGAAGCACAAAAAATTGCAGCACAAGATTCAACAAGTGAATATACTAGTAGTTTACTTTTTGGAATACAATGGGATTTAGTATGCAAATTTATAGAAACAAAGACAGATAAAACTTATGAAAATATAGCAGTAAGAAGTATATGGGGAAATTATACTGATACATTGTGGACTTCAAGCACAAATAGTAGATATAGTACAACTTATAGCAGAGTTTTTAGTTCAGGAACATATTCAAAAGCAAGCTCTGAAGCAGTATTATTAACTACAGGTGCAATAGATAAAGCAACAATAAGTGGAAGTGATATAGAATATATGACAAATCCAATGAATATATACGATTTTGCTGGAAATTTATATGAATATACTTTAGAACATACTAAAGGTGATCCTATAAAACCATGTGCAATTAGAGGAGGAGCATATACCGTAAAAAACGAAAGTGAACCAGCATCCTTTGGCTATTTCGAAAGAGCCGGAGGAGGTAGTTATAATGAAGGATTCCGTTCTTCATTATATTAAAAAATTACTTTATCTTAAAATTAGTAAAACAAAATCTAAAAATGCATAAAAATTCCACAAATTGCAAACAATAACAAAAAATTGCAAGGAGTGGAGTTTTTTTGAGTGATAATAAAATATTACAAATACATGGAGCTGTTTTAGAAAAAGATCAGTTAAAAAAACATCTTGAAAATATAGCCATAACTCATAGTTTAATGGAAAGATCTGATAAAAAAACATATCCTGTACCAAGAATGATGCAAAATTATTATTTAATTAAAAAGGTTTATAAATTATTAAATGAGAATTTAAAACAAGATATAAGTATCCATCCGGCAGGAGAGTGGTTATTAGATAATTTTTATATAATAGAAGAGACAGTTAAAATAGTAAGAAAGCAATTATCTTTAAAAAGATATCAAAACTTTGTAGCTTTAAAATCAGGGACATATAAAGGATTTGCAAGAATATATATTTTAGCTGCTGAAATAGTTGCATACACAGATAATAAGATAAATAGACAAAATTTAGAAGAATATCTACAAGCATATCAAAGTAAAAAATATCTAGATATGGAAGAAATTTGGAATATAGGAACATTTATGCAAATAGCAATAATAGAAAACATAAGGCAGATTTGTGAGATAATATATAGTTCTCAAATACAAAAATATAAAGCAAAACAGATAATAGATAAATTTTTAGAAAAATCTCAAAATCAAATATTACCTAAAAATTTAAAATTAGAAATAAAACAAAATGAAAAAATAAATGCAATAGAAAATTCAAAATATCCATTTATAGAATATTTGTCTTATTTATTAAAAAAATATGGAAAAAAATCATATAGCTATCAACAAGCATTAGAAGAAATAGTAGAAAGAAGCGGAATGACTGTGTCAGAAGCAATACGTAAAGAACATTTTGACATAGCTGTAAGAAAAGTCTCAATGGGAAATGGAATATTAAGTATAAAAGCAATACAAAGAATAAATTTTTCTGAAATATTTGAAGTGATAAATCAGGTAGAGGAAATATTTAAGAAAGATCCAGCACAAGTTTATGAGTATATGGATTATAAAACAAAGGAATATTATAGAACATCAATAAAAGAGATTTCAATAAAAACAAAAATATCAGAAATATATATAGCACAAAAATTATTAAAATTAGCTCAAAGTGGTAAAAAAAATAGTAAACAAAATCATATAGGATATTATCTAATAGATGAGGGAAAAAATAAGTTATATAAGGAATTAGGATTTAGATATAAGACAATATCTGCTAAAAATAAAATGAAAATATTTATTTTATCAATTTCGTTTTTTTCTATTGCTATATCAATATTATTAGGAATAAGTAAAAATGAAATTACAAAAACAAATTTAATTTTTACAATAATAGCTATAGCTATATTAATAGTACCAATTTCAGAAATTGTTATACAAATCGTACAATATATATTAGGAAAAATTGTAAAACCTAAAATTATACCTAAAATAGATTTTACTAAAGGAATAGATGAGAAAAATGCAACAATGGTAGTTATTCCAACAATTATAAACTCAGAAAAAAAGGTAAGAGAACTATTTCGAAAAGTAGAAGTCTATTATTTAGCAAATAAGAGTAAAAATTTATATTTCACTATTCTAGGAGATTGTTCACAAAGTGATAAAGAAAAAGAAAATTTTGATAAAGAAATAATAGAACAAGGATATGCTCAAACTAAAATATTAAATGAAAAATATAGTATAGACGACAAAAAAATATTTAATTTTGTGTATAGACAAAGGGAATGGAATGCAAAAGAAAATTCATATTTAGGTTGGGAGAGAAAAAGAGGTTTTTTAAATCAATTTAATAAATTTTTATTAGGTAAAAAAATAAAAGAATTTAAAGTAAATACAATAGAACAAGACAAAATACCAAAAATAAAATATATAATAACATTAGATTCAGATACAGACTTAACATTAAATTCTGTTTTTGAATTAGTAGGAGCAATGGCACATATATTGAATAAACCAATAATTGATGAGAGAAAAAACGTAGTAATTGAAGGTTATGGAATTATACAACCGAGAATAGGTGTAAAGTTAGAAACAAGTTATAAAAATATATTTACAAAAATATTTGCAGGAAATGGCGGAAGAGATTTATATGCAAATGCTATATCAGATATATATCAAGATAATTTTTGGGAAGGAATATTTACAGGAAAAGGAATTTATGATTTAGAAGTATTTGAAAATGTCTTACAAAATGCTATCCCAGAAAACAAAGTATTAAGTCATGATTTACTTGAAGGATGTTATTTAAGATGTGGATTAGCGACAGATATATTTTTAATAGATGATTATCCAACAAAATATATGACATATATAAATAGACTTTCTCGCTGGATTAGAGGAGATTGGCAAATATCAGATTGGCTATTTAATAATATCAAAAACAATAAAAATGAAAAAATAAAAAACCCACTAAATATAATATCAAAATATAAAATATTTGATAATTTAAGAAGAAGTGTATTTGAAATTTTATCTTTAATAGGAATATTCTATTTTTACAAAAATATAGCATTAGAAATTATTTTACTAATTGCAATAATCTTACCACATTTATTTAATGTATTAAATTATGTAATATTTAAAAAAGAAGGAGAAAAATATCAAAAATCATTTTCATCAAAAATAGGGACTTTGAAAGCAGATATATATCAAATATTAATAAGTATAGGAACACTTCCATATAAAGCTTATATATCTTTAATATCTATACTAAAAGCTATATATAGAAGCAAAATATCACATAAAAATTTACTAGAATGGACAACTTCAGAAGAAGCCGAAAAAATTGCAAAAACGGATTTAAAATCTTATTATAAAAAAATGATTATAAATGTAATTTTAGGAGTTTTATTATTAATAATTGCAATAGTAAGCAAAAATATATTGAATTTTATAATAGGATTAATATGGATAATAACTCCATTTGCAATGTGTAAGATCAGTAAAGAACAAAAAAATGTACAAAAAATTTCAGAAAAATTATCAAAAGATGAAAAAGAATATATATTAGAAATTGCACAAAAAACATGGGAATATTTTAAAGATTTCTTAACAAAAGAAAATAATTATTTAATAACAGATAATTATCAAGAGGATAGAATTACAAAAATAGTAAAAAGGACATCCTCAACTAATATAGGATTATCACTATTAGCAGTAATTTCAGCAATAGACTTGAAATTTATAAGCAAAGAAGAAGGAATAGAATTATTAGAAAAAATCATAGATACAATAATGAGTTTACAAAAATTAAATGGACATCTATATAATTGGTATAACATAGAAACAAAAGAGCCATTAATTCCTAGATATATTTCTACAGTTGATAGTGGAAATTTTATAGGATATCTATATGTAACAAAAACATTTATAAAAAATTTAGATGAAAATATATCACAAATAAAAGAAAAAATATTAGAAAAAATTGATAAATTAATAAATGAAACAGATTTTAGTATGTTATATAGTAATGAGCAAAAGTTATTTTCAATAGGATTTGATGTAGAAGAAAATAGACTAACAGACTCATATTATGATTTATTAGCATCAGAAGCAAGACAAGCAAGTTTAGTTGCAATTGCCAAAAAAGATGTAGAGGTAAAAAATTGGAATAGTTTAAGTAGAACGATGACAGAATTAAATGGATATAAAGGACTTATATCATGGTCAGGAACTGCATTTGAATATTTAATGCCAAATATAAATATTCCTGTATATGAAGGAAGCTTAATTTTTGAATCTTGTAAATTTATGATAATGAGTCAAATTGAATATTCAAAAAGACTGGGAATTCCATGGGGAATGTCTGAAGCAGCTTTTAACTTAAAAGATTTGCAATCTAGTTATCAATATAAATCTTTTGGAATTCCATGGCTTGGACTAAAACGAGGTCTAGCAGACGAAATGGTAGTATCAAGTTATGCAAGTGTTTTAGCAATTAATTTTATTCCAAAAGAAGTAATAAATAATTTAAAACAACTAGAAAAGCAAAAAATGTATGCAAAATATGGATTTTACGAGTCAATAGATTATACACCTGAAAGATTAAATAAAGGAGAAAAAGCAAAAGTAGTAAAGACATATATGGCACATCATCAGGCATTAATACTATTATCAATTAATAATTTATTAAATAATAATATATTTCAAAAAAGATTTATGCAAAATCCAGAAATTGAAGGAACAAAAATATTATTACAAGAGAGAATACCAGAAACATTTATAACTACTAAAGACACAAAAGAAAAAATAGAAAAGATAAAATATAAAGAATATACAGATTACACAGAACAAGTAATTAATCAAATAGATCATAGAATAGTAAATAGTAATGTAATTTCAAATAAAAATTATACTATAGCAATAAATCAATATGGAAGAGGATTCAGTAAATATAAAGATATTTATATAAATAGATTTAAAAAGACATCAGATGAAAATCAAGGAATATTTTTCTATATAAAAAATATTAAAAGTAATAAAATATGGTCTACAAACTATAGTAATGAAAATAAAAAATATAGTATAAGTTTTATGCCAGATAAGATTAAACAAGAAACAGAAATGGAAGGAATAAAAACTAAATTAAAAATAATAATTGCATCTAATGATCCTGTTGAAATAAGAAAATTAGAAATAGAAAACACAACAAGTGAAGAACAAATATTAGAAATTGTAAGTTATTTTGAACCAGTTCTTTCAAAAAAAGAACAAGATTATGCACATCAAGCATTTAACAATTTATTTTTAAAATCAGAATATGATGAACAAAACTCATTACTAATAGTAAAAAGAAAAGCAAGAGGTTTAGATGAAAAAGACATATATTTAGCAGTTAAAATGGATACAAATGGTGATAAAATAGGAGATATAGAATACGAAATTGATAAAGAAAAGTTTATTGGGAGAGGTAATATTGGCATTCCTAATATGATAAAACAGTCGCTACCATTCTCAAAAAAGGTAGGATTATGTACAGAAGCAGTAATAGCAATAAAAAATATAATTAAACTTAAGCCAAATGATAAAGCAGATGTAGATTTAAGCATATCGGTTGGGGAAGAAAAAAATGAAGTAATCGAAAATCTACAAAAATATCAATCAGAAAATATAGAAAGAGCATTTAGAATCTCCAGAGCAAGATGTGAAGCAGAAAGTAGATATTTAGGAATAAAAGGAAAAGAAATAGAAGTTTATCAAAAAATATTGTCTTATATTTTATTTGATAATCCTTTAAAATCAGAGAATATAAAAAATCTACCACATAGAAATTATATGAAAAGCGATTTGTGGAAATATGGAATATCTGGTGATTTTCCGATAATTTTAGTAAAAATATCAGAGGCAAATGATATATATGTTATAAATCAAATTTTAAAAGCATATGAGTTTTTTAGAATAAAGAATATCGAAGTTGAAATAGTAATATTAAATGAAGAAAAATACAGCAATGAAAGTTATACTAGAGATGAAATAGAAAAAGCAATAATAAATAGTAGTGTATCATATATGAAAAATATAAGAGGAGGAATATTTGTATTAGAAAAAGAGAATATAGAAAAAGAAGTAATTGAAACATTAGAATTTATCGCAAATTTGAATATTGATAGCCATCAAGGCAAATTAGAAAATGCTATAAGAGATATGGAAGAGGAATATTTAAAGAAAAATCCAATTAAAGAAAGTAAAAAAGAAAATAATTCAATCTATATGGCAGATGATATAACAGATGATATAAATATATTAGAAAATTATAATGATTTAAAATACTATAATGAATATGGAGCATTTTCACCAGATGGAAAAGAATATTTAATAGTAGTAAATAAAAATAACAGACTTCCAACAGTATGGAGTAATATATTATCAAATGAGAAATTTGGAACAATAACTACAGAAAGCATGGGAGGATATAGTTGGTATAAAAATTGTAGATTAAATAGAGTCAGTGCATGGAATAATTCCGCAAGTACAGATATACCATCAGAAATAGTGTATTTAAAAGATGTTGAAACAGGCAAGTATTGGTCACTTGGTTTAAATCCAACACCAGATGAAAAAAATTATAATGTAATTTATGGATTTGGATATACCAAATATATTCATAAAAGTCAAAAGATAATACAAGAATTAGAAGTGTTTGTACCAAAAGATGATGCATGTAAAGTAAATATATTAACTTTAAAAAATACAGAACCTAATAAGAAAAAATTACAACTGGTTTATTATATAAAGCCTGTAATTGGAGAAGATGAAATAAAATCAGACACCTATATTAATGTGGATTTTAATATTGAAAAAAATATTGTAATTGCAAAAAATTTATTTAATATGGATTTCATAGATCAGATAATATATATATCAAGTAATGAAAAAATAAAATCTTTTACAGGAGATAAAAAATCTTTTATAGGAAATGGCAGTTTATCACATCCTAAAGGAGTAATAGAAGAAAACTTAAATAATAGTAATGGGCTTGGAAAAGAAAATTGTATTGCAATAAAAATAGAAGTAGAATTAGAAAGTTTTGAAAGCAAACAGATTTCACTAGTATTAGGAGCATATAATAAGGAAAATAATTATACGCCTAATATAGAAAGTTACTATGAAATTGCAAATAAATATAAAAAAATTGAGAATTGTCAAAAAGAACTTGAAAAAATAAAAAGATATTGGAAAGAATTTTTAGAAAAATTACAAGTATATACACCACTAGAATCAATGAATATAATGCTAAATGGATGGCTAATATATCAAACAATGTCAAGTAGATTATTAGGAAAGAGTGGATTTTATCAATCAGGAGGAGCATTTGGTTTCAGAGATCAACTACAAGATACAATTGGAATAAAGTATTTAGATCCAAGAGTTATGAAAAATCAAATAATAAAGCATAGCATGCATCAATTTATAGAAGGAGATGTTGAACATTGGTGGCATGAAGAGACAGGAAGAGGTATAAGAACAAAATTTTCAGATGATCTTTTATGGCTAGTATATTTATGCATAGAATATATAAATTTTACAGGTGATTATAATATTCTGGAAATTCAAACACCATACTTATATGGGAAAATTTTAGAAAAAGAAGAAGAAAGATATGATAAATATGAAGTAATGAATGTAGAAGATAGTAAAGAAGAAAGCATTTTTATGCATTGTGTAAAAGCAATAGATATGGTTTGTAGCAGATTCGGAGAACATGACTTGCCATTAATAGGAGCAGGAGATTGGAATGATGGATTCAGCAATGTTGGAAATAAAGGAATCGGAGAAAGTGTATGGTTAGGATTTTTCTTATATTATGTATTAGATAACTTTATTATAATATGTGAAAAATTAGATAAAAATGATTTAATAATTAAATATCAAAAAATAAAAGAAAAGTTAAAAAAATCACTAAATAATATAGCATGGGATGGTAAATGGTATAAGAGGGCATATTGTGATGACGGAAATTGGCTAGGAACAAGATCAAATGATGAATGTAAAATAGATAGTATTGCACAAAGTTGGTCAGTAATATCAAAAGCAGGTGATAATGATAAAAAATATATATCAATGGAGAGTTTAGAAAATTATCTAATAGATAGAGAAAATGGAATAATAAAATTGCTAGATCCTCCTTTTGAAAAGGGAAAACTTAATCCAGGATATATAAAATCATATTTACCAGGAGTAAGAGAAAATGGTGGGCAATACACTCATGGAGCAATATGGGCAATAATAGCAGAGGCTATATTAGGATATGGCACAAAAGCACTAGAATATTATAGAATGATAAATCCTATAGAGCATAGTAGAACTAAAGATGCAGCAAATAAATATAAAGTAGAACCATATGTTATGGCAGCAGATGTATATGGAGAAAAAAATTTAGCAGGAAGAGGCGGATGGACTTGGTATACAGGGTCAAGTAGTTGGTACTATACAGCAGGAATAGAATATATTTTAGGAATAAAGATACGAAATAATACCTTAAGTTTTGAACCATGCATACCGAATAATTGGAAAGAATATACAATAATGTATAAATATGAAAAAAGTATATATAATATAAAAGTTAATAATCCGAATGGTAAAATGACAGGAGTAGAAAAAATTATTGTTAATGGAAAAGAAATATTAGAAAAATGTATAAAACTTGATGGAAATGGCGGAATATATGATATAGAAATAATAATGTAAAAAATATAATTATAATAATTTAACCAACCCAAATTATTAAACAAAAGATTTAATAATTTGGGTTCGTTTTTTATATATAAATAAAAAATAATTATTTTACTTGGAAAAATTTATTAATTGTATATGTGTCAATGATGTGAAACAAATTTATATAAAAAATTAATAGTATATTG
>CAMMHE010000011.1 GCA_946496575.1 uncultured Clostridium sp.
GGAACAACACAAATAACAATAAATAAAGGAAATAGTGGACGTTATTATTTATTACTTGAAGATAGAACATGTGCATTCTTATATGATAGAGAAAATGCAGATAGTGCAATAGAAATAAAACAAGAATATAATCCTAAACTTAAATTAGATGATGGCAGTGGAGAAGAAATAGACCTTTCATCAAAAATTGTAAAAAAAGAAGATACAGATGGAACAATATATTATTTAGATTTAGGTGCTGCACTATTAGAAAAAGGAATTGAAAAAACTTTTGGAACAATAACGCTTGAAAAGGATGGACAAATTGTAGAATTTTATGGCATATTTACTGATGGTATACCTAGGTAAAAATAATTAAATTAAATATAATATAAAAAATGTCGAATTTTTGGGTTTAGTACAAATAATCATTCGACATTTTTTACATTAGGAAAAACAATAATGTAAGTAATAAATTATAGAATATTAAAACAATAAAAACATATATTATATGTATAAGTAAAAAAGGAAAGGAAAAGTCAAAAAATGAAAAAGGTAGGTATAATATATGGTGGAGTATCAACTGAACATGAAATATCAAAAATGTCAGCGTGTTCAATAATTGAAAATCTAGACAAGAAAAAATATAAAGTTCATCCAATTTATATAGGAAGAAATGGGAAATGGTATGAGGTTCTTAATCATATAAAGCAAGAAATTGAAAATAGTGTTGAATATTTAAAAAATTTAGATGTTATTTTTCCTGTATTACATGGATTAGGTGGAGAAGATGGAACAATACAAGGAATGTTAGAAATAATAAATATACCATATGTAGGATGTAAAGTATTAGCATCTAGTATTGCAATGGATAAAATATATTCAAAGATAATATTTGAAAAAGTAGGAATTCCACAAGCACCATACGTTTACATTGAAAAACAACAAGAAACATATAAAATAGTTGATGAAACATTTGAAAAAAGAGATATGGAAATAGAAAGAATTACTTCAAAATTAAAATTTCCAATGTTTGTAAAACCATCAAACTCTGGTTCATCAGTAGGTGTAAAAAAAGTTACTAATGATGATGAATTAAAAAGAGCAATAGAGAATGCTGCAAAATATGATAAAAAGATTTTAGTTGAACAAGCAATAATAGGAAAAGAAGTAGAATGTGCAATTTTAGAATCAAAAGAAATTATTGCATCTACTGTTGGAGAAATAATATCAGCAGAAGAATATTATAGTTTTGATGCTAAATATAATATGTTAGATTCAAAAACAATAATTCCAGCAAATATAGATGAAAGTAAAATACAAGAAATAAAAAAACTTGCAGTAAAAGCATTTAATGCGATAGATGGAAAGGGATTATCAAGAGTTGATTTTTTTATAGAAAATGATACAGGAAAAATATATATCAATGAAATTAATACAATGCCAGGATTTACAAAAATAAGTATGTATCCAAAATTATTTGAAAATATAGGAATACATTATTCAGAATTATTAGATAGATTAATTGATAATGCAGTAAAATCATAAGATACTCAGAGATGCGATTCTGAGTATCTTATGATTTGTTAAGAGCATGCTCTTAACAAGAGAACAAGGATTATAATGGCTGCAAAAAAATTTATCCATTTCCGAATTTGAGGATGGATAACCCCAAGGATGGATCGCATAATCCATCCACAAATTTTAAGAAAGAAAATAATTATTAAAATTGATGCTATAATCCAAAACATTTGATATTGCCTCCTTGGCATTTTATTTAATAAATTAATTATAACATATTATAAATAATATGTCAAAATTATGTAAAGTCAAAAAAATCTCTTGTGTCAAGGATCATTTTATGGTAAAATATAAAAGAATATTAGTGAAGGGAAAAAGTAAAAAACAAATGGAAGTACACCAAAGCAATATTAGAAATTTTAGTATAATTGCTCACATAGATCATGGAAAATCAACTTTAGCAGATAGACTTATAGAACTAACAGGAGTATTGTCAAAAAGAGAAATGGAAAATCAAGTATTAGACAATATGGATATAGAAAAAGAAAGAGGAATAACAATAAAATCGCAGTCTGTTAGAATGAGATACAAAACTAAAGATGGTCAAGAATATATTTTAAATTTAATTGATACTCCTGGACATGTAGATTTTAACTATGAAGTTTCAAGAAGTTTAGCTGCATGTGATGGAGCAGTACTAATTGTAGACTCAAGCCAAGGAGTAGAGGCACAGACTTTAGCAAATGTATATTTGGCTTTAGATAATAATTTAGAAATATTGCCAGTAATAAATAAAATAGATTTACCAAATGCAAGACCTCAAGAAGTAAAAAACGAAATAGAAGAAATTATAGGAATACCAGCACAAGATGCACCATGTATATCAGCAAAAACAGGGTTAAATGTAGATAAAGTTTTAGAAAAAATCATTACAGATTTACCAGCACCTAAAGGAGATGAGCAAGCAAAAACAAAATGCTTAATATTTGACTCATGTTATGACAATTATAAAGGTGCAATTGCATATGTAAGAATATTTGATGGAACTGTAAAAGTGGGGGACGAAATAATATTGATGGCAACAAACAAAACATTTACAGTAACAGAAGTAGGATATTTTGAGCCAGGAAATTATGTATCAACAGAGAAATTAGTAGCAGGCGAAGTAGGGTACATTGCAGCAAGTATAAAAGTAATATCAGACATACATGTTGGAGATACAATAACTTTAAAAGAAAATCCAGCAGATGAGCCTTTAGCAGGATATAAAAAAGCCACACCAATGGTATATTGTGGTATATACCCAGTAGATGGAAGTGAATATGAAAATTTAAAAACAGCATTAGAAAAATTAAAATTAAATGATGCTTCATTAGAATATGAACAAGAAACTTCAGCAGCATTAGGATTTGGATTCAGATGTGGATTTTTAGGATTATTACACTTGGAAATTATAGAAGAAAGATTAGATAGAGAATTTGATTTAGGCTTAATTACAACTGCACCATCAGTAATTTATAAAGTACATAAAACAAATGGAGAGATAAAAGATATATATAATCCAACCGAATTGCCACCAGACCAAGAAATATCATTTATAGAAGAACCAATAGTAACAGCAGAAATCATGACACCAAAAGAATATGTAGGAAACATAATGAAAATGTGTCAAGACAGAAGAGGAATCTATTTAGATATGAAATATCTAGATGAAAATAGAGTAACATTAATATATGACATGCCATTAAATGAAATAATATATGATTTTTTTGATAATTTAAAATCAAAAACAAAAGGTTATGCATCATTTGATTATCAATTTAAAGAATATAGAGTATCAAAGTTAGTAAAATTAGATATACATGTAAATGGGGAAAAAGTAGATGCATTAAGTTTTATAGTACATAAAGACACAGCATATGCAAGAGGTAAGAAGATGGTGGAAAAACTAAAAGAAGTTATACCGAGACATTTATTTACAATACCACTTCAAGCGGTAATAGGAGGAACAATAATTGCAAGAGAAACCATATCAGCTATGAGAAAAGACGTTTTAGCCAAATGTTATGGAGGAGACATTACAAGAAAGAAAAAATTATTAGAAAAACAAAAACGAGGCAAAAAGAAAATGAGACAGATTGGAAATGTAGAAATGCCACAAGAAGCATTTTTAGCTGTATTGAAGTTAGATGATGAATAATTCGATTTATCAATATGAAAGGAATAAAATTAAATGATAAACAAGAAAAAAAATAACAAAATGTCGAGAAACAAAACATTTCAAGAAAACAGAAAAAAAATTAATAACAATAATCAAAACAAAACTAAAATAAAAGCACACAAAGAAAAACCACAAACAGAAATAACATTCCAAGACCAAGTAGAAGGAAGAAATGCTGTACTAGAATTATTGGAAAGCGGAAAAGACATAAACAAAATATTTGTTATTAAAGGTGAGAAACACGGATCAGTAAACAAAATAATAGGACAAGCAAGGGATAAAAAAATAATAGTTGTAGAAAAAGAAAAAAGGCAATTAGAGCAAATGGCACAAACAGAAAATCATCAAGGAGTAATCGCAATAGTACCACCTTTTGAATATTCAGAAATATCTGATATTTTGAAAAAAGCCAAAGATCAACAAGAAGATCCATTTATTCTAATATTAGATGGAATAGAAGATCCGCACAATTTAGGATCAATAATTAGAACAGCAGAAACAGCTGGGGTACACGGAATAATAATACCTAAAAGAAGGGCAGTAGCAGTAAATAGTACAGTAAATAAAGTATCATGTGGTGCAACTCAATATATGAAAATAGCACGTGTAACAAATATAACAGATGCAATTGATGAACTAAAAAGGGCGGGCTTATGGATATGCGGAACAGACATATCAACAGAAAAATATTATTATAATCAAGACTTGACAGGACCAATTGCAATTGTAATAGGAAATGAAGGAAAGGGAATAAGTGAAAAAGTAAAGAAAAATTGTGACTTTTTAGTAAAAATCCCGATGCTTGGAAAGATCCAATCACTAAATGCAGCAGTATCTACTGGAATAATAGTATATGAAGCAATAAAACAGAGAAAATAAAAAACAATAAATACAAATAATTAAGGAGGAAGCAAATGAAGAAAAAAGGAAATAAAATTTTAATAATAGTAATCATAATATTAAGTTTATTATTAATAACTGGTGGATTATTTGCGTATGCATATTTTTATACAGATCTATTAAAAAGTGAACAAGAACTGTTTGCTAAATATCTAGTAAAAAATCTAGAATCATTAAAACAAATAACAAATACTAGTACACTTGATAGGATTGGAAATACTTTAAATCAAAATAAATATGAAGCAACAACAACATTCAATATTAAAAATGATATGTTAAATGGAGAATTAAAGATAGAATCTCAAAATGATAAAACTAACATGAAAACATATAAAGATATAACTATTTCATCAGATGGCGAAAAATTAATAGAATTAGAATATATGCAAGAAAATGATCTATATTCTTTAAGATTTCCAGATGCAATAAAACAGTTTTTAAGTATAGAGAATAATAATTTAAAACAATTAGCTCAAAATTTTGGGATAGATCAAGAAATTTTGCAACAAGTTCCGGAAAATATAAACTTTGAAAAATATTCATTAGAAAAAATATTATTAACAGATGAAGAAAAAAATATTGAAATACAAAAATACTTAAATTTGCTATATGAAAATATTGCAAAAGACAAATATTCAAAAAACAAGAATGTAGTCATAACTGTTAATGGAAATACTATAACTACAAATGCATACATATTAACATTAAATAGCCAAGATATCAAAGATTTGCAAATAAAAATTTTAGAACAAGTAAAACAAGATGAGATAATATTAAATAAATTACAAAATATACAAGAACAAGATACTCAAGAGAATAAATTTATTAAAAATATAGATGATAAGATAAATCAACTAAATTCAGAAGAAATAACAGAAATTAAAGAATATGCAATAGCCATATATGAACAAAATGGAGAAGCAATAAGGATAAAAATCGATGAAGGATCCAATAGTATAACATTTGATACAAAGAATACAGAAGAAAGTAGTCAAATAGATATTAAATCTTTGTACATAGATGAAAATCAAACTCAATTTTTAGATACAATTGTTATTACAAAAAGTAATATTGAAAATTATAATTTGAATATTAAAATTACAAGTACAAAAGGAAAAGAACAAAATACAATCGATGCTAACATAAAATTAGCAGAAAATGAAAACAATATAAAAATAAATGTAGATTTTAATACAGAGCAAAAACAAATTTTATTTGAAAGTAATATAAATATTGTAGACCAAATAAATTATAAAGTACAGTTAGATAATTCTAATAATATTATACTAAATGATTTACAATCAGACCAACTAAAACAAATTATTGAACTTGTAGGAAGCAGATTAATAGAGCAATATTCTGGTATAATAGAAAAAATATTAAATTATATAGCTATAGATCCAACAAGCCAGATAGAAAATGAAAATCAAAAATCTTTTAATGAAAAGTTTTTAGTATATGAAGGGGATAACATTACTGGATCTGAAATAAATAGCCTAATGAATGTAGTACTACAAAATAATTTAAATGAAACAGATTTAACTAAAAAAGTTATTATTAATGGAGACATAAAATTAGATGCAACTGCAACAGAAATAGAAAACAGTGCAGATTTAACTAATACATATAAAGTAAAATGTGAATACAATACATTTGGTTATATAACCAATATAACAATTACTAAAAATATAAATATACAATAATTTAAATAAAGAAAGGAGAAGAAAGATGAATCAAATTTTAGTAACAGAGAAATTATATATAACACCAGAATTAAAGAAAAAGAAAAAGACGTATCAGATTTTATTTTTCTTGTCCATCTTTATTATGATAGTTTTATCATGTGTGTATATTTATGCAGAATATGATCGTAATAGAACAGAAGAATTATCTAAAGATATACTACAAAAAGTAATATCAGGGGACATGATAGAAATCAAAGATGAAACTACAATTACAGAAAAAGAAAATGCTTTAGTAGTAGCTATGACAAAAGAGCAAATTATAGAAGATAATATAAATTCTAATGAATCATTAGAACAAAATGAAAAAAATGCTATAACATCAGGTAAATATACTGACTCCAAGGGAAATATTTATTCTATAGTGGGAGTAGTAAATATTCCTAAAATAGATGTAAAATATCCAATTATAGCTGAAACTACAGATGAATTATTAAAGGTATCGATATGCAAATTTTGGGGTGCAAGTCCAAATGAAGTTGGAAATCTATGTTTAATAGGGCATAATTATAAAAATTCAAAATTTTTTAGTAAAATTCCGACATTATTGATAGATGATATTGTTGAAATAACAGATTTATCAGGAAAAACTCTACAATATAAAGTATATGACATATATACAGTAGATCCATCGGACACAAGTTGTACAAGTCAACTTACACAAGGGAAAAAAGAAGTTACATTAATAACATGTACAGATGATACAAAACAAAGGGTAGTAGTAAAATGTACAGAAGTAATTTAGAAACATTTTGTAAAATAGTAACAATAAAAAACTCCTTTCATAATATAGTATAATTACTAAATTGTGAGAAGAGTTTTTTATATTTGAACTGGAGGTTTTATTATGGCTAAAATACTAGTATATAACAATGATACAAATAGAATGGAAACATACATAAGAGATGAGTCAGCATCAATGCCGTATAATACAAATGGAACTTTAAGGGTAAAAGAATTTAGAGGATCAAGCAAAAGTAATATTTTGTGGACAGATAAAAGAACTATGCTTGCATGGAATAGTCAAAGATATTTGTGGGGAGCACCAATACCAGTTGGATTTGCATTTAAAAGACCTTATGAAGGAGGTCATGGTTCACAGAGTCAACATTATGCAGGTACAGCATTTGATGTAGCACAAACATTTACACCATCTAGAAGAAATGCATTAAGAAATAGTGCAAGAACATCTGGATTATGGTCTTATGTAGAACCAGAATCAATATCTCCAACTTGGGTACATTTTGATAGGAGATTTGGAACACCAGCATGTATTACAGGAGGATACCCAATTATACGAAGAGGTTCAAGAGGAAACTATGTGTGTATTGCTCAAGATAATTTAAATACACTAGGATATAGAACTGGTGGTTTAGACGGAGTATTTGGAAGCCAAACAGATACAGCAGTAAGAAATTATCAACGTTCAAGAGGTTTGTCAGTTGATGGAATAGTAGGATGTAATACATGGAGATCTTTACAAGAAAATGTTGTAGGAACAGGACCTACAAACACAACGATAAAATAAACAAAAATAAAAAACATCTTGTTTAGGATGTTTTTTACTTTTGTTTATAATTTTTGTTTTTAATTGAACTAAAAAAATAGGTATGATATAATTATACTAATTTATTCAGTAATATAAAGTAATAAAACAAATAAAATATAGAAGGAGGAAAGATATGGAAAAACAAAAAGACTGTATAAAAGATAGATTAATAAACGAAACTCAAGAAATATTAATAAAATATCCACAAAAAAGAGATAGCTTAATAGGAATATTAAATGAGGTACAAGAAAAATATGGTTATATACCTAAACAATGCCAAATAGAGATATCAAAATACTTAAAATTGCCAATGGCAGAGATTTATGGAGTTATAACATTTTATTCTAGATTTACAACTGTACCAAAAGGAAAATACAATGTTTCCATTTGTATGGGAACAGCATGTTTTGTAAAAGGTTCACAAAGCATATTAGATAGAGCAAAAGAAAGATTTAAAATATCATCAGGGCAAGTAACAGAAGATGGAAAATTTTCAATAGATGAAGTAAGATGTGTAGGTGCATGTGGGTTAGCACCAGTATTTATGATAAATGATGAAGTATATGGTAATGCTACTGTAAAAATGTTTGACGAAGTAATTGATAAATTACAAAAAGAACAAATCTAAAATTTATTAAAAAAAGATTGATTGTACCTAAAAGGAGGAAAGAAATGAAAACAATAGAACAGTTACAAAAAATAAGAGAAGAAAAAAGAAAAGAATTAGACATACGTGTAAACACACAAGCAAAAACAAAAGAAAAACATATACTTGTATGTCATGGAACAGGATGCACATCTTCTAAATCACCTCAAATAATAGAAAATTTCAGAAAACAAATAGAGGAGAAAAATATCTCAAATGTAAGAGTAATACAAACAGGATGTTTTGGACTTTGTGCAAAAGGACCTATAGTAATAATAAGACCAGAAGATACTTTTTATGCTCATGTAAAACCCGAAGATTGTGAAGAAATAATAAATACTCATATATTGCAGGGAAAAAAAGTCGAAAGATTATTATGTAAAGATATTGATGGTACTATTGTACAAAAGCTTGACGAATTAAAATTTTATAAAAAACAAAAAAGAATAGCATTAAAAAATTGTGGAGTAATAGATCCAGAAAATATAGATGAATATATAGCATTTGATGGATATTTAGCATTACATAAAGTACTAACACAAATGTCAAGAGAAGAAGTAATACAATGTATAACAAAATCTGGTTTAAGAGGACGTGGAGGAGCAGGATTTTTAACAGGAAAGAAGTGGCAATTTGCTTATAATGAAGATTGTACACAAAAATATATGATTTGTAATGCAGATGAAGGGGATCCAGGAGCATTTATGGATAGAAGTATTCTAGAAGGAGATCCACATAGTATTTTAGAAGCAATGGCTATAGCAGGGTATGCAATAGGAGCAAATCAGGGATATATATATGTAAGAGCAGAATATCCAATAGCAGTAAATAGATTAAAAGTAGCAATAAATCAAGCAAGAGAATATGGACTTTTAGGTAAAAATATTTTAGATACAGGATTTAATTTTGATATAGATATAAGGTTAGGAGCAGGAGCTTTCGTATGTGGAGAAGAAACAGCTTTATTAGAATCAATAGAAGGTAAAAGAGGTCAACCAAGAGTAAAACCACCATATCCAGCTCATATTGGATTATTTGGAAAACCAACAGTAATAAATAATGTAGAAACATTAGCTAATATTACAAGAATAATATTAAATGGTTCAGAATGGTATTCAAATATAGGAACTGAAAACTCAAAAGGAACAAAAGTATTTGCTCTAGGAGGAAATGTAAATAATGTAGGATTGGTAGAAGTACCAATGGGAACTACATTACGAGAAATCGTATTTGATATTGGTGGAGGAATACCAAACGATAGAAAATTTAAAGCTGCACAAACAGGTGGACCATCAGGAGGATGTATACCAGCAGAACATTTAGACACACCAATTGATTATGAATCTTTATCACAAATTGGTTCTATGATGGGATCTGGTGGATTAATTGTAATGGATGAAACAAAATGTATGGTAGATATAGCTAGATTTTATCTTGATTTTTCAGTAAGTGAGAGCTGTGGTAAATGCACACCTTGTAGAATAGGAACAAAAAGAATGTTAGAAATACTTGAAAGAATATGTGAAGGAAAATCTAACATAGATGAATTATATAAATTAGAAAAGTTAGCTAATAATATAAAAAAATCATCAATTTGTGGCCTTGGTCAATCAGCACCAAACCCAGTATTAAGTACACTGAAATATTTTAAAGATGAATATTTAGAACATGTATCATATAATAAATGTAGAGCTGGATATTGTAAAGCATTATGCAACATAGTTATAGATAAAGAAAAATGTAGAGGATGTCATATATGTGCTAAAAATTGCCCAGTTAATGCAATATCTGGAGAAATAGGTAAGCCACATGAAATAAATCAGAAATTATGTATAAAATGTAATACATGTGCAGAAAAATGTCCATTTAAGGCAATATACAAAGAAGCTATATAATATTATGAAAGGAAGAAAATAGGAATGGTAAATTTAAATATAGATGGAAAAATGGTTCAAGTAGAAGACAATATAACTATTTTAGAAGCTGCAAGGAGAAATGGTATAGATATTCCAACATTGTGTTTTCTAAAAGACATAAATGAGGTTGGAGACTGTAGAATGTGTATTGTTAAAGTAGAAGGAAGAAAAGGTTTTGCAACTTCATGTATACAAACAGTTGAAGAAGGAATGGTAATAAAAACCCATTCGCCAGAAATATTAGAAGCTAGGAAAATTATATTAGACCTAATATTGTCAAACCATCATAAAGATTGTTTAACTTGTTCAAGAAATGGAAATTGTGAGCTTCAAAATTTATGTATTAAATTTAATGTTCAAAAAGTCGAATATGAAGGTGAGATGTCAAAACATGAAATAGATGACAAATCGCCAGCAATTGTAAGAGATTTTAATAAATGTATTTTATGCAGAAGATGTGTAGCAACATGTAAAAACCTACAAGAAATAGGGGCAATAGATTGTATAGAAAGAGGATTTAATTCTTGTATATCAACTACATATAATAATAGCTTAAATGATGTAGATTGCACATTTTGTGGTCAATGTATTGAATCATGTCCTACAGGAGCCTTAAAGGAAAAAGAATATATTGATGATGTGTGGCAAAAACTGAAAGACGAAAAAATATATACCATAGTACAAACAGCACCAGCAGTAAGAGTTGCATTAGGTGAAGAATTTGGTATGGAAATAGGAACAAATGTAAAAGGAAAAATGGTAACAGCTTTAAAAAGTATGGGATTTGATAAAGTATTTGACACAAATACAGGTGCGGATTTCACAATAATGGAAGAAGCAAATGAATTTTTAGATAGAGTACAAAGTGGTGGAATATTACCAATGATAACTTCTTGCAGTCCAGGATGGGTACGTTTTGCAGAAAAAAACTATCCAGAATTGTTAGGACATCTATCAACATGCAAATCTCCACACCAAATGTTTGGAGCAATAGTAAAATCATATTTTTCACAAAAATATAAAATACCAGCAGAAAGAATATGTGTAATATCTGTAATGCCATGTATTGCAAAAAAATATGAATCTTCACGAGAAGAGATGCAAGTAGATGGATTAAGAGATGTAGATTATGTAATAACAACAAGAGAATTATCAAGGATGATAAGACAAGCAAATATAGATTTTATACATTTGGAAGATAGCAATTTTGATGATCCAATGGGAGAAGCTACCGGAGCAGGTGCAATATTTGGAACAACTGGTGGAGTAATGGAAGCAGCTTTAAGAACAGCAGCAGACAAATTAGAAGGAAAAGATTTAGAAAAACTAAAATATGAAGAAATACGAGGAGAAAAAGGAATAAAGAAAGCAACAGTAAATTTAGCAGGAAAAGAATTAAAAATTGTAGTGGCAAGTGGATTATCAAATGCTAGAAAAATAATGGAAGAAATAAAAGAAGGAAAAGCAGATTATCAATTTGTAGAAATAATGGCATGCCCAGGAGGATGTGTAATGGGTGGAGGGCAACCAATTAAAAATTCAAAAATACGTGCATCAGTAGATATAAGAAAATTAAGATCTAAAGCACTATATTCAATAGATGAGGCTAGTACAATAAGAAAATCACATGAAAATCCAACAGTAAAACAAATATATGATGAGTTTTTAGAAAAACCAGGAAGTAAGAAAGCCCATAAATATTTACATACACATTATACTCCGAAGGAAAAATACAATATATAAAGATTATATATAAAAAAAGAGTCAGGACAATTAAATTTCTATTTATCTGCGTCGAAATTAATAGGCTCTCCTCCAGTATATGTAGGCTATGGCGAAGGTGGGCAACTTACTGAAAAGTAACTACAGACAAAAAATCTTTTGGATTTTCAAATAATCAAGAAAAAGATGAAAGCAAAAAAGATTATGAAGAAATAAAAAAAGAAGTAATGGGAATTTTAAAAAAGGAATTAAGACCAGAGTTTATAAATCGTATTGATGAGATTAATGTATTTAAAAAATTAAGTGAGATTATGATGCAAGAAATGAGAATAATTTTAATAAAAATGAATTCTTGACAATGATGCACAATCATGCTATACTGTATAATGTAAGTGTAATAAAAAAACAATTAAGAGACAAGTAAAATAAAGGTTACTTAACAAGAGAGAATAGTCATAGGCTGAAAGCTATTTAAAGCAAACATATTTGAAAACTACCTCTTAAAGTTCTTGGTGTATACAAGCCAAGCGGAAATAGATACGTTATAATCTAAATTAAGCCAAAATTAGGATGGAACCGTGCTAAACAAAAATAAAATAAAGTTAGCACTCCTATAGATGTGAAAGTATCTATAGGGGTGCTTTTGCATATATTGAAACTAATAAAAAGCATCAATAAGTTTCAATAAATAAGAAGAAGGAGGGAGTTTTATGATAAAAGTTACACTAAAAGATAGTTCTATAATTGAAGTAGAACAAGGTTCAAGCGTATTAGATGTTGCAAAAAAAATAAGTGAAGGGCTAGCAAGAATGGCAACATGTGGAGAAGTAGATGGAGAAGTAAAAGATTTAAGATATGTGCTAGAAAAAGACTGCAAATTAAACATATGTACATTCGAAAGCAGTTTAGAAGGAAAAAAAGCATATTGGCACACAACTTCACACATAATGGCACAAGCAGTTAAAAGACTATTTCCAAATGTAAAGTTAGCAATAGGACCTTCAATAGATGAGGGATTTTACTATGACTTTGATACAGAAAAAACATTTAATGATGAAGACAAAGAAAAAATAGAAAATGAAATGAAAAAAATAATAAAAGAAGACTTGCCTATAGAAAGATTCACATTGCCAAGAGAAGAAGCAATCAAGTTTATGGAGGAAAAGGGTGAGCCTTATAAGGTAGAATTAATAAAAGATTTGCCAGAAAATGAAGAAATATCATTTTATAAGCAAGGTGAATTTGTAGATTTATGTGCTGGACCACATTTAATGAGTACAGGAAAAATAAAAGCTATAAAAATATTAAATAATTCAGGTGCATATTGGAGAGGCAGCGAAAAAAACAAAATGTTACAAAGAGTTTATGCAATATCATTTCCAAAGGCTAGCGGGCTAGAGGAATATATACAATTACTAGAAGAAGCAAAACAAAGAGACCACAGAAAAATTGGAAAAGATTTAGAATTATTTATGACACATGAACTAGTTGGAGCAGGACTTCCAATGTATTTGCCAAATGGAGCAACAATAAGAAGATTACTTGAAAGATATATACAAGATAAAGAAATTGAATTAGGATACAGCCATGTATATACACCATCACTTGCAAATGTAGCATTATATAAAACGAGTGGACATTGGGATCACTACAAAGAAGATATGTTCCCAGTAATGAAAATGGAAAATGAGGAATTAGTATTAAGACCAATGAACTGTCCACATCATATGCTAATATACAAAAATAAAATGCGTTCATATAGAGATTTACCAATAAGAATTGGAGAACTTGCAAATGATTTCAGATATGAAGCAAGTGGAGCAGTGTGCGGATTAGAGAGAGTTCGCCAAATGTGTCAAAATGATGCTCACTTATTTGTAAGACCAGACCAAATAAAAGAAGAAGTTGGAAATGTTTTAAAACTAATTCAAGAAGTATATCATAAAGATTTCGGATTCCCAGAATCAAGCTTTAAATACAGATTATCTTTAAGAGATAAAAATAATAAAGAAAAATATATAGACAATGATGAAATGTGGGATACAGCAGAAAGCCAGTTAAGAGAAATTTTAAAAGAGTTAAATATCGAATTCTATGAGGCAGAAGGTGAAGCTGCATTCTATGGACCAAAGATTGATATTCAAATTAAAACAGCCTTAAACCATGATATAACAATTCCAACATGCCAATTAGATTTTGCATTACCAGAAAGATTTGACCTAGAATATATTGGAGCTGATGGAGAAAAGCATAGACCAGTTGTAATTCATAGAGCTATTTTAGGAAGCTCAGATAGATTTACATCATTCTTAATAGAAGAAACAAAAGGAGCTTTCCCAACATGGCTTGCACCAATGCAAGTAAAAATATTGCCTATTACAGATGCACATCATGAGTATGCTAGAAAACTAGAAGATGAATTAAGAAAGTTAAAAGTAAGAGTAGAAGTTGATGATAGAAGCGAAAAAACAGGATATAAAATTCGTGAAGCACAACTTGAAAAAGTTCCATATATGTTAGTTGTAGGAGCAAAAGAAGTAGAACAAGATTTAGTTGCAGTACGTTCAAGAAAAGATGGAGATATTGGACAAATGAGCTTCGAAGACTTCAAACAAAAATTACTAAATGAAATAGAAAGCAAATCAATTTAAGTTGACTAAAATAGCAAAAACTGTGGCTTGAACTGGTGGGTGCACAGCGGCGACATTTAAGCCCCATACGCGTCCACCATCACAAGGAGCACTAGCGAAAGCTGGTGCTTTTTTCATGCCAGAACAAAAAAATATGTAATATTTTAGAAAAATAATAGCCAAATATACCAAGTAATGGTATAATACAAAAGGTGAAAAGAATAAAAAAATTTGTAAAAGAAAAAGTAAATATAGAAAATTTATTATGTTTGTTAATAATAATTTCGCCAATACTGGATATGATAAGATTGTTTTTATAAGCAAAGGAAACATGGAAAAAATTAAAATGTTATATTCTAAAATTGATGAAAATAAGCTAGTTGTTATTAATAATTACATAGATAAAAATAATGTAATAAAAAAGGTAACAGAAAATTTAGACATGAATTTTGACAAAAACTCTATAAAGTTTGTTACTGTTGCAAGGCTTGTAGAAGCAAAAGCAATAGATAGACTAATTAAGATTCATGCAAAGCTTATAAAAGAAGCATATAAGCACCACATAAAATGCTATTTATGAAGGATTAAAAGATATTTTAAAAAATTCCGAAAATTACATAGCAAAAATGGAAAATGAAGAATATGACAACAGCAATGTGATTGAAAAAGTAAAACAAATAATTTAAGTATTTATGATATGTAAAGAAAAAAGAAATGAGGAAGCAAATGAAATTATCAATTTTAACAGCAACTTACAATAGAGCTAGTTTTCTAGAAAAACTATATAATAGCATTATCCAAAATCTAGAAAATCAAAACACAACCGACAGACTAAATGAAGCTTTAGAAGCAGAGTGGCTTATAATGGATGATGGTTCAGAAGATAATACTTCAAGCGTCGTACAGAAATTTATTGATGAACAAAAAGTAGAAATAAAGTACAAAAAACAAAAAAATCAAGGAAAAATGGCAGCAATAAATAACCTAATACCATTTGTAACTGGCGACTTAATTGTAGATTGCGATTCAGACGATTATTTTGCTCCAAATGCTTTTAATATAATAAAAGAAGAATTTGAAAAAACAGAAAAAGAGGGCTTATATGCAATATGCTTTCTAAAACAAAATGAAAATGGAAAAATTGATGGAACAAGTTTTAAAAACTCAACAAGTACAATGTTTGACTTGTATTTCAAACAAGGTGCAACAGGAGAAAAAAATCTAGTATATTATGCAGATATTAGAAAAAAATACAAACATGAACTAGAACATAACGAAAAATTTATAACAGAAGCTAGAATGTACTATAAAATGGATGAAAAATATAAAATAAAGTGTGTTAATAAAGCAATGACTGTTGGAGACTATCAAGAAAATGGGTATACTTCTAATATATTAAAAACATTTACAACTAGCCCTTATGGATATTTAAAATATTTTGAAGAAATTTTGAAAAAAGATTTTAAGGGGGTTACTTGGAATAAACGTTTATATGCCATTAAACATTATATATTGTTTTTGACAATAACAAAGGAAAAAATGAACTTAAGACAAATCAAAAATAAACTAAACAAAATGTTAATTATAATACTACTTTGGCCAGGTAAAATGAAATCTAAAAAGTTTATTAGCAATCATAGGCAAATTCATTAAATATTTTGACTTTGTATATTTTTATGTTATTACAGTCAAAAAACTGTAAAAAAAACAAGATTTTTGTAATATTTAGGTTGCGTACATAGTCTGCCATATGATATAATTTGCAAATAACAAAGAGAAAAAGATTTTAAACAAGAACTATAATTTTATGAAAGATATAGAAAAGAAGGGGAATCTTTTATGAGAAAGGACATTTTGATATGTCTAGAAAAATTAGGAATAGGTGGAGTAGAAACAGCTGTTGTAAATCAAGCAATAGCATTAAAAGAAAAAGGTTGCAATGTGTTTGTAATAGCGCAAAAAGGAGTATATTCAGAAATACTTAAACAAAATGGAGTAACATGCATTGAATGGGAATTCAAACTAGAAAATAAATTTGATAATGAAAAAATAGAAAAAATAATAAGAATATTAAAGGAAAATAACATAGGTCAGGTACACATACATCAATTTCCCTGCATTTTGCAAGTATGGTATGCATGTGCCTTATTAAAAATCCCATATGTGGCATATTTGCATTCTGGAACTAAAGATATATATGAATGGTATGAAAAAAATCATAGTTTGTACAATAGCTTACTTAAAACATTTTTTGAGAATTCATATAAAATAATTGCTGTATCTAAAGGAGGAGCAGACAGTAATAAAGAATACTATAACCTAGATGAAAAAAAATATATAATTTTGAAAAATAGTATAAATTTTAATCAATATAAAAGCAAAATTGAAGTAAAACAAATAAAAAGATTCATAATATTAGCTAGAATTGCTCCAGAAAAAATGACATCTATAAAAAATGGAATAGAATTATTTACCAAATATCAAGATTATTCAAATGATAATGATATTGTGTTAGATATATATGGTGATGGACCAGAAGAGGAAAATTTAAAAAAATATATTTCTGAAATTAATTCAGATAATAAATATAATATAAACTTAAAAGGAGCCACAAATGATGTCCAAAGTGTAATTAATGAACACGATGTTGTATTAGCTATTGGAAGATGCATATTAGAAGCAATGGCAATGAAAAGAATAGCTATAATTAGTGGCAATAGTGGTGAGGAACCATTAAAATTTATAGTAAAAGAAGATAATATATATGAAGCTATAGAGCAAAATTTTTCAGGAAATGTTTTAAAAAAGGAAGATTTAGAAGACGTAGTAAAAGAACTTAATAATTTAAATGAATATAAAATAAAAGAAATAACTGATAAAAACTATAATATTATATATGAAAAGCTAAATATACAAAATAATGTGTATTGCATAGCTGAAGATGAAAAAGATAACACTGATTACAATAAAATATTGTGGACAATATTTGAAAATCAAAATAATGATATAGAACAAACTAGATCAGCTGTAAACAATTTAAAAGAAGATAAAAAAAGACTAGAAGAATCAATAGAAAATTATAAAACAGATATTGATAAAAATATCCATGACTATGAAAAACTAAAAGAAGAAATAAACAATATATATAATAGTAAAAGATGGAAATATATAAATAAAATAGCAAAGATATTTGATAAATAAAAAACAAAGGAAAGGAGAAATGCTATCAAATATGATGGCATGATGCTTAAAATGGAAAAACACATATCAATAGAAGTGAAAAATCTGTATAAGGATTTTTCAGTATATTCTGATAAAGCTAATACTGTAAAAGAAAGATTGATAAGACTTGGAAAAGGAAAAAAAGAAAAACGTGAAATATTAAAAGACATTAATTTAACAATAAAAAAAGGAGAAGCAGTAGCATTAATAGGAGTAAATGGAAGTGGAAAATCTACACTATTAAAGCTAATGACAAAGATAATATATCCTAATAAAGGAAAAGTAGAAACACATGGAAAATTAACTTCTCTATTAGAATTAGGAGCAGGATTTCATCCTGACTTTTCAGGAAGAGAAAACATATATTTTAATGCTTCAATTTTTGGTTTAACTAAAAAGGAAATAGATAGTAGGCTTGAACAAATAATAGAATTTTCAGAATTAGGAAAATTCATAGACAATCCAGTAAGAACATATTCTTCTGGAATGTATATGCGTTTGGCCTTTGCAGTAGCTATAAATGTAGATGCTGAAATATTGTTAGTAGATGAAATATTGTCAGTAGGAGACCAACATTTTCAAGAGAAATGTCTAAATAAAATGAAGGAATTAAGAAAAGAAGGCAAAACAATGGTATTTGTAACACATAGTTTAGGTTCAGCGAGAGAACTATGTGATAGAGCCGTGTGGCTTGCAAATGGTGAAATTAGAATGGATGGAAAGGCAAATGAAGTAATAGACAAATATCTTGAAGAAACGAGATAACAAAAGTAAAAAGGAAGGAAAAACAAAAATGACAATTTTTAAAAATTTATATAATTATAGAGAGCTTATAAAAACTAGTGTAAAAAAAGATATAGGAGGAAAATATAAGCATTCATTTTTAGGAGTACTATGGTCTTTTATAAATCCATTATTACAAATAGCAGTATATGCAATAATTTTCCCATTAATAATTAGAAACAATATACCAAATTATACGGTATTTATGGTATGTGGACTTATACCATGGAATTATTTTTCAACAGTAATTAATAGAGCGTCATTTACAATGATTGAAAATGGAAATATTATAAAGAAGGTATATTTCCCAAGAGAAATATTGCCATTATCGGTTGTTACTAGTGAAACAGTAAACTTTTTTATTTCAACAATAATAATAGTATGCTTTACTTTAGCCTATGGAATGGGCTTAACTCCATACATTTTGCTTTATCCATTAGTAGCAGTGGTACAATATGTACTATTGATTGGAGTTTCCTTCATAGTATCAAGTGTAACAGTGTACTTTAGGGATTTACAACATTTTATAGGAGTACTTTTACAATTGTTTTTCTATGCAACACCTATTGTATATTCTATAGAAACAATACCAGAAAATTTTAGATGGATTTTAGAAATAAATCCAATGACTTACATAATAGAAGCATATAGAGATATATTTTATAATCAAACCATGCCAGATATGAAAATGTTAGGAGTAATATTAATTATAGGAATAATACTTTGTGTAGTAGGATATTTAATATTTAACAAATTACAAAAAAGATTTGCAGAAGAGCTATAATTTGAAGCAAGGTAAAATGCACATTAAATAATGAAATGATAGAATAAGGAGCATATAATGGAAGAAAACAAAAACTTTAATTTTAAACAAATACCAGGACAAAAACTAGAAAAAAAATCAATAAATGATGGAAAGCCATTAATAAGTATAGCAACAGCATACTACAATTGCAAGGATTATATAATGCAAACAGCATATTCAATTTTAAATCAAACATTTCCTTACTGGGAGTGGAACATTGTAAATGATGGGTCTACTGAAGAAGGAACAAAGGAATTATTAGAAAAATTGAAAAGTATGGATTCAAGAATCCATGTTTTCGAACAGAAGAATGCTGGAAGATTAGAAGCCAGAGATAATGCTGTTAAACATGCTAGTTGTGATTTAGTATTTATACTGGATTCAGATGATGTAATAGACAAAACATATCTAGAATGTGCATATTTTACAATGCTAACAAATCCAGATGTTGCATGGGTTTATGCTGATGTAGTAACTTTTGACGGGCAAAATTTCTTATGGAAAAAATTATTTGATTGTGAACAAGAAAAAAAAGAGAACATTTTACCAGTTTGTTCACTTATAAAAAAACAAGTAATAGAAGAGGTTGGAGGGTATGCAGCAGTAGATAAGGATGTACATGAAGATTGGCATATGTGGTTAAGAATGATAGAAAAAGGCTATTACCCAGCAAGAATGAATTACTATGGATTTTGGTACCGCTCTAAAAAAGAGGGTGGAACAATGGCATCAATAAAGAATAATGCTGAAAGACAAAAACATGCTGAAGAAGAAATTGCAAAGCAAGCAAAAAAAATTAAAAAAAATGTTACAGCAATTCAATACCCAGTATCAACAAATTTTAACTTTGATTCTTACCCATATACATTTGAGTGGGATAGACAACCTATAAATAAAAGAGAAAAGAAGAATTTATTATTTATATTTCCTTGGCTTAAATTGGGTGGAGCAGATAAATTTAACTTTGATTTAATTTCAAATTTAACTCAAGATGAATATGAGATTACGATTCTTACAACAGAGCCATGTGATTACGTGTGGAGGCAAAGATTTGAAAAATATGCAACAATATTTGATTTGACATCATTTTTGCATAGAAGAGATTGGCCAGCATTCATACATTACATAATGAAATCTAGAAATATCGATTTAGTTTTCCAATCTCAAAGCTATTTTGGATATTATGTATTGCCATGGCTTAAATCATATTTTCCAGAAATACCATTTGTTGATTATCTACATGCTGAAAATTGGAGTTGGAGAAATGGAGAATATCCTAGAGACTCAACGGCTATAGCACAGATAGTTGACAAAACATATACATGTACAAAATACTTGAAAAATGAAATGTCGGAAAAAATGGAGAGAACTACAGACAATGTACAAGCAGTCTACATAGGAGTAAATCCTAACGAATTTAATCCAGATATAGTAAAAATATCAGAGGACGAAAAATTAGAGAAAGCAGTAGAAAAACATAAAGATAAGAAAAAAATATTATTCTGTTGCAGAATTTCAATAGAAAAAAGACCGATATTAGCATTAAGAATACTAAAAAAACTTTGCGAGAAAAGAAATGATATTGTTTTATTTGTAGTTGGAGATGGACCAATGCTACAGAAAACAAAAAGAGAAACAAATAAATTAGGTTTAGAAAACAATGTGGAATTTTTTGGAAGTAAAGATAATGTAAAACCTTTCTATAAAGCGTGTGATGTAGAATTGATATGCTCTTTAAGTGAAGGATTAACATTAACAACATACGAGGCAATGTCTATGAAAAAACCTGTAGTTTCAGCAGATATAGGAGGACAGTCAGAATTAATAGACTCTACTTGCGGAAGATTGGTTAAAAATATTCAAAGCCAAAAAGACTTATTTTCAAATAAATACTATGATGAAGAAATTGAAAATTATGCAAATGCTTTAACAGATATAATAGAAGCTTCTAATTATAATCAGATATGTGAAGAATGCAGAAGGAAAGTGTTGAATGGCTTTTCAATTCAAAACATGATAAATACACTAGATACAGATATAAAGATGCTTATAAAAGAGGGAAGTAAGACAGGAAAAGATGCCCCAAAATATAGAGAGATGTTTAGCCAATATTTAGTTGTGTATAACCAATTAGACCAGAGAAATTATTTTTCAGATAAAGGCGGAGTTGAAGTCCAAGGAAATTTCTATGCGGAGAAAACACAAAGAATAAAAGATGAAATGTGGAAAAATCCGATTTGGAGGGGATTCATAACTTTTCTGCAGAAAACTGGTTTAATGAAATTAATAAAGAAGACAGGCATAGATAAAAAAATAAAAAGAGAGATTGTAAAGAAAATAAAATAAGGAGAAAACTTAAAAAATGAAAGATAAAGTACTAGAGATAATAAAAAAATCAGGAATATTTTTACTTGAATTTTTAACAGTAATATTATTATATACAACAATTTTATGGGTAATTAAAGTCCCAATTACCAAATACCATATTGTAATTGAATTTGGAATAACAATAATACTTTTTATACTCTTATATTTTATAAAAAATATTGGAATAAAAATAAAACCAGATAAAGAAAGAATAAAAGAATTTATCCTTCCAATATTAATAGCAATTTTGTTAGGTACAATAATATTCACAGCATCTGTATATGTTTGTGGGAAAATATATGATACCACATCTGATGGAAATACATATCATAAACTTGCAATAGGCAGTATGAAAAATGGCTGGATACCATTATATGGAAGCTGCAAAGATTATACTGAAGAAGATGGAAATGTGGTTACAGTAATGGAGGGCAATATTAACTATTTATGGGCTGATCACTATGCTATTGGAACAGAAATAATAGGAGCTAATATATATGCATTTTCAGGTAATATTGAGTCTGGCAAAGCTTTTAGTCTAGTAATGATGTATGCATGTTTTGCTATAATGCTTGAATATCTATGTAAAAATAGAAAAATAAACATAATAGCAGGGCTTATAATATCATTTGTAGCGACAGTTAATCCTATAACAGTAACTCAAGTGGGAACGTATTATGTAGATACAACTCTTGCGATGGGACTATTTATTATATTTATTGAACTTTTGTCAATTACAGAGAAAAGAGATAAAGAAAAATATTTGATTTTAGCAATGGCAATTATAATATGTTCTAATGCTAAGTTTACAGGTCTTGCATATGCGGGAGTATTTTGTGTAGCATTCTATTTTTACTGGTTAATAAAAGAAAGAAAAGATAAAGCTGAATTAACAAAATTGTTTAAGGAAAATACAATTTTTTATGTAATAACAGTTATAGTAACTGTAGCGATAGTTGGAATGTCTTCTTACCTTATGAACACAATAAATTCTAAAAATCCTTTTTATCCTTTATATGTCGAAGGACATGTAGATAATATGGTAAATCAAGAAATACCAGTATCATTATCTAGCAAATCACATTTAGAACAGTTCTTGATATCAGTATTTTCTGAAGGAAGAAATGTATCTCCAGCATATTATCCAGAGGGTGGAATAGAACCAAAATTAAAAATTCCATTTACTGTGACAGAAGAGGAATTAAATAATTATACAATTCCAGATATTAGAATGGGAGGATTTGGACCATTATATAGTGGAATATTTATAATAACAATTATTATATCAATAGTTATGATAGTTGATTATATTAAGAATAAGAAATATGATGAATTAATACAATACTTATTAATTTTTGTAATTAGCTTTGCATTAGTTATATTCCTTGATGGAGCTTATTGGGCAAGATATATACCATATGTATATTTTATATCAATTATGAATTTAACCTATTTATTTGAAAAACAGAAAAGATGGATTAATGTTTTAGGATATGCAGTAGGGATAATTATGATAGTAAATTCGCTATTAGTAACCAAAATAGCATTTTCATCATATGTATCTAATTCAAAATATGTGAAAAATAATTTTCAAAGTTTTAAGGAATACTGCCAAACACAAGAAGAACCAGTGGAAATAAAATTAAATATCATAGCATACCAAGGAGTACTATATAATATTGATGATTTAGGAATAAAAGTAAAAATAAACCAAGAGTTAGATGCCAAGAGAGATGTATTTATGTTTAAATATTAGAAAAAATAAAGAAAGGTATAAATATCAAAATGGAAAAAATAAAACAACTTTTTAAAGATAGTAAACTATATATTTTTCTATTAATCACTTTAGTATTTTTTGGAATATTTTCTAAACTAGAGTTCGCTACTGATACATATTGCGTATTTGCAACAGCAACAAGACAATATTGTGAGCACTTCTTATATTCAGGAAGATTTATATCTGCCACATGTTTGGCAGTTGCTGAAATACTAAACTTTGGACCCATTGCAATATATACTACCTCATATTTACTTGCAATAATAAGTACAGTAGCATCTTTATATATATTAAATAGTGTAATAAAAAAAGATATAAAAAATGAAGTAATGAGTATATTAGTAAGTACACTTATAGTAATAAATTCTTTTTCAATAGAGTTATATCTATTCCTAGAAAAAGGAATACTTATGCTTTCTGTATTATTTAATATTTTAGCTTTTTATAGTTTTACTAAATATTTAGAAGGAAATAAAAAGCAGTTAATATTAACTTTTATATATATGTTATTAGCAAATTTTTCTTACCAAGGAACAGTAGGACTATTTGTGGGACTAGCTGTTATATATATAATAAAACATAGTGAGAAAATAGGGGCATTTATAAAAAATAATATTATAGCAGCGTGTTGCTATGGAATACCAGCATTGGTTAACTATTTAATAGTTAAATTTGCATTTAATAATTCAAGAGTAAGTGCTGGAATAGATATAGTAGAATCTGTTAAGCTAATATTAAAATATACAAAAGAGATGTTGCAATATACATTTAATATACTTCCAGAGTATTTCTTCATAATAGTTTTAGGAATTTTAGCAATAATATGTTTAGTGACAATTTTGACTAAAAATGTGGGAAAAAAGAAAAAAATAATTTTAGTGTTGCAAAGTATATATGTAGTATTAGCAATATATATTGCAGCAGTATTTCCGCAAATAATGCAAAGTACAACATCGATAGGGTTTGCACCAAGAAATACATATGTTTTTGCAAGCATTATAGGAATATTAGTATTATTTATATTTATGATTATAGAAGAAGACAGTATAAAAATATTGAAGAACATCATTTTAATGATAATAGTTGTTTTCATATGTGTACAGTATTTAGCATTTACAAATATAGAAAGAAATAGATATATACTAAATTATATAGATTATTATAATGTACTTCAAATCAAAGAAAAAGTAACAAAATATGAGGAAGAAACTGGAAACATAATTAAAAAAGTTTCTACATATAAGCAAAATGGAAATCAAGTAAGTTATCCAGAACTTTGGACAAGCGGAGATATAAATATAAAGGCTACTTGCCCAGATTGGAGTAGAATTGATTATTTAGAATACTATTTAGATAGAGAATTAGAAGAAATAAAAAACAGTGAAGAAGTTTATGAAAAATATTTTAAAGGGAATGACTGGAAAATATTTGATTTAGACCAAATTGTCCTAATAGAAGATACACTTCATATTTGTTTATATTAAAAGTGTAAAGGAAGGAGCTTAAAATGAAAAAAATAACTATAATTATACCAGCTTATAATGAAGAGGAATCTTTGCCATTTTTATATGAAAGGTTAGAAAACTTAATAGATAGAATCGAAAACTATGAATTTGAAATTTTATTTGTAAATGATGGTTCAAAAGATAAAACCATAGATTTAATAAAAGAATATAGAGAAAGAGATAACAGAATATCATATGTTGATTTTGCTAGAAATTTTGGAAAAGAAACGGCAATGATAGCAGGTTTAGATTATGCAACAGGTGACGCTGTAATATTTATGGATGCTGATTTACAAGATCCACCAGAATTAATTGTAGACTTTATAAAGTACTGGGAAGAAGGATATGATGATGTTTATGCAAAACGTAAATCAAGAAAAGGAGAAACCTTCCTAAAGAAATTTACTTCAAAAATGTATTATAAAGTATTACAAAAAATTGCAGGAATAGATATACAAAAAGATACTGGTGATTTTAGATTACTAGATAGAAGATGTGTAAATGCATTGAAAAAATTGAGAGAATCACAAAGATGTACAAAATCATTATTTAGCTGGATAGGATATAAGAAAAAGGAAGTTCTATATGATAGAGATTCAAGAATTGCTGGAAAAACAAAATGGAATTATAAAAGGCTAGTTGATTTAGCAATTGATGGAATAACTTCTTTAACCACCTCACCTTTAAGACTTTCTACATATATTTCGATACCAACATTTTTAGTTTTATTTGTATACTTTGTTTATGTAATAATAAAGTGTTTAGTACAAAATGTAGCAATTCAAGCATATCAAGCAATAATTTTATTATTGTTATTCTTTTCTGGAGTTCAAATATTATTATTTGGAATCGTTGGAGAATATTTAGGAAGAATATTTAATGAAACTAAAAACAGACCATTGTATTTGGTAAATGAATACAACGGAAAGAAAGAAATGAATGAATAAATTGTGAGAGCAAGTAGTATAAAAAGGTCAAAGATATATTCAAGATAATCAACAGAAATATAAAATTTAATAATATTAATTGAATAAAATAATCATATATGTTAAAATCGAAACAGATAATATTTTCCTTATATATAGATAAATACGATAAAATGTAGTATAATAGAAAGAGAGGTTGATTTTATGCTAAAATTATATTTAGATACTTGTTGTTATAATAGACCATTTGATGATTTAGAACAAGAAAAGATAAACCTAGAGGCAAATGCAACATAGAATATATTTAGAAAGTATATAAATAAAGAAGTAGAAATTTATAAAAGTATGGTAATAGATTTTGAAATATCCAAAATCAAATTAGATAATAAAAGACGACAAGTAGAAAATTTATATGACGCAATGGAATTATCACAAATTACTTATACACCAAAAATTAAACAAAGAGCATTAGAATTAAAGCAATTTAATATAAAAGATATGGATTCATTACATTTATCTTTTGCAGAGAGTACAGATATAGATTATTTTATTACAACTGATAGGTTGTTAATAAATGCTTCAAAAGAGCAAATTTAAGGATTAAAGTTATAAATCAATAGAATTTATTATGGAGTTGATTTAAATGGCTGTAACAGTAAGAGAGTTAGAAAGAATAAGACGAGAAGGTCTTAAAGCTTTAAAAGATAAATTAGGTGTTGAAGGTATGATAAAATTTATACAAATGTATAGTGATGGAAAAGGAGATTATACAAAGGAAAAATATGAAAACAATAAAGAATTAACAATAGAAGATTTTGAAAAATATTTAGCTGAAAACAACTAATAAAATACAAATTAAAACTATTCTCAAAAAGAGAATAGTTTTTTATTGCAAAATGAAAAGAACTCAATGTAATAGACACTAAAAAAAGTGTCTATTACATTGAGTCCTTTTTAAAATAGTAGGTTTAATTCCATGTTTAAAGTAGCATTTTTAATAAAACTAAAAAATTTTTGAAAAAAATAAAAAAATTTCAAAAAACACTTGCAAAATATAAAAAAGTATATTAAAATTTAATCGAAGTGGAACAAAGTGGTATGAAGTGGTAAAAAAGTGGAAGGAGGAAAATTCAATTGTTAATTGGTGAATATGAGCATTCTCTAGATGTTAAAGGAAGATTAATAATGCCAGCCAAATTAAGAACAGATATTGGGGAAACATTTATAGTAACAAAAGGATTAGATGGATGTCTATTTGCATTTTCACAAAATGAATGGTTGAATTTCGAAACTAAATTAAAAACATTGCCACTTTCAGACAAAAACGCTAGAAATTTTGTAAGATTTTTTTTATCAGGAGCAACAGAATGTGAAATAGATAAACAAGGAAGATTTCTAATCCCAACAAATTTAAGACAAGCAGCCAATTTAAACAAAGATGTAGTAATTATTGGGGTAGGAACCAGATTAGAATTATGGGATAAAGAAAAATGGACAAAATGTGATGAAAATATTTCAGCAGATGAAATTGCAGAAAATATGACAATGCTTGGTATATAACTTGTAAAAGTTTATATAAAAACAAAAGAAAAATTTACCAAAGACAAATTTTTACAAAAGATAAAATGTAAATATACAAAAGATAACTAAACAAAAGATAAATATTTTCTAAACAAAAGAAAATATACAAAAGATTAAAGTAAATACAAATGAAATTTAAGTATTCAAAAGATATTTTAAATACTAAAGAAATAATATAAGTACATAAGATGTGGCAACTGGTAAAATGCAATGCCAGTTGCCGATTTTAAAATTTCTAAAATCAGAGGTGTCATTTTGGAATTCAAGCATAAACCAGTATTACTAAAAGAAACTATAGAAGGACTAAATGTAAGAAAAAATTGCATATATATTGATGGAACTTTAGGAGGAGCAGGGCATAGCAAACAGATATTAAAAAAACTTGAAAATACTGGTCTGTTAATAGGAATAGATAGAGATGAAGAAGCTCTAAAAGCAGCAAAAAAGAATCTAAATGAATTTAAGAATGTATGTTATATACATGCTAATCATGATGAAATAAAAAACATATTTAATGGAAATAAATTTAATTTTAGCAAAGTGGATGGAATATTATTAGATTTAGGGGTATCGTCTTATCAATTAGACGAAAAGTCAAGAGGGTTTAGTTATTTAGGAAATAATGAACTAGACATGAGAATGGACAAAACACAAGATTTAACAGCAAAAGAAGTTATAAATACATATTCTGAATCAGAATTAGCACGAATTATATTTGAATATGGAGATGAAAGATTTGCAAAAAAAATTGCTTTAAATATTTGCAAACATAGAAAAATAGAAAAAATTTCAACTACAGAACAATTAGTAAAAATAATAGAAGAATCAATACCAAACTTTGCAAAAAATAATGGACATCCAGCAAAAAAAACATTTCAAGCAATCAGAATAGAAGTAAATAATGAAATAGATCCATTGTATAATACCATACTAGATAGTATAGATTTATTAAATGTAGCAGGAAGATTATGTGTAATAACATTTCACTCACTAGAAGATAGGGCAGTAAAAAGAGCTTTTGAAAAAGCAGAAGGAAAATGTACATGTCCAAAAGATTTACCATATTGTGTTTGTGGAGCAAAATCTCTTGGAAAAATTATAAATAAAAAACCAATAATACCAAAAGAAGAAGAACAAAAAGAAAATTCAAGAGCTAAAAGTGCTAAGTTGAGAATTTTTGAGAAAAAATAAAAAATTTTAAATTAAACGAATGAGGAGGTGGAAATATGGCAAGATATCAATATGAAACTAGTCCTAGAAAACTAGAACCTAGATATAAAAATAATAAAAGAAAATTAGAAATAATAAAAAATGAACAAAATAAAAATACGGTGCTTTCAAAAGAAGAAAAAAAGAATAGAAAAAAACAAGTATGTTTAGTAATTGCCATATTTGCATTATTAATTACAATTAGCTATAGAAATTCTCTAATAACTGAACAATTTAATATTACACAAGGTTTAAAAGAAGATTTAGCAAATGTTGAAAAAGAAAACAAACAATTAGAAATAAGTATAGAAGGAAGCCTAAATTTAAATAAAATAGAAAAAATTGCGACTGAACAATTAGGCATGCAAAAACAAACCGTTGATCAAACTATATATACTGAATTACCAAAGCAGGATTATGTAGAAGCAGTAATAGAGGAAGATAATGAAGAACAACAAAGTCTAATACAAAAAATTATAAATATTTTCAAATAAAAACAACTGTAATAATAATATCTTACAGTTGTTTATTTTTTACTATACACGGAGTTTCTTAATTATTTTTATCTCATCATATAATTTGTTGATCATATTTTTTCTAACATCATAAGCCTCTTTATATTCCTCATACATATCTTTATAATTTTCTATAGTTTCATCTTTTTTTAACAAAAGTTGAATTCCATTTAAATAATATTTTTTATCTTTATCTTTTTTAGAATTATTCATTTTTTGTTCGTATTTCTCAATTTGTTTAAATCTTGATAATTCTTCCTTTAATTCTTCTACATAATTTTCAGTATAGGCTATTTCAAGATAAACGTCATCTAATACAACTTTTAATAATTTTTTAACTATAAATCTATTAATTTTACCAACATTTTCATGTATATCTGAACTAGACTTTTTAATTGGTTTTGTATCTTCTATCATAATTTTTAAAGCTTCAGAAATATCTATATGTGATTTATATTGTCGTTTACTAACAATAGCATCAAATTGATCTGCAACTCTAACAATTTGTGCTTCATAAGGTATATCTTTTAAAGTTATACCATTTGGATATCCAGATCCATTTAAAGATTCATGATGATTTAATGCAACAGTAGCATATGGTCTTAACTTTAAATCTTTCATACATAAATTATAACCATTTATTGTATGTTTTTTTATTATTTCATATTCTTCGTCTGATAATTTAGTAGGTTTTTGCAGAATATCAACAGGAACAAATAATTTACCAATATCATGTAAATATGCACAAGTCGTACAGTATACAGTAAAACCTTTATTACAATGTAAATATTCACATAGTCTACAAGTAATACTAGCAACATTTTCAGAGTGCTGTCTTGTAAAAACATCTAAAGTATCAAGTAAATTTAATTGGTAACGAATTACTTTATCAAGATTATAAGACTTCAAACTTGTCATATCATAAAAATTAAATTTTTTAGTTTCCATATAATTTTTCTCCTATAAAATGTGCAATTATCTTTTGTTTTTATATTATAATTATAACAGTAAAATATTTTAAATTCAACAAATCAATAAAATTTTATAAAAGTTATTAGTGTCGTTTTTTGTCGATGAAAAAAACTTTACAAATACAATAATCTATAGTATTATAAAAATATACAAATTACATGTATATTTTTTTCAAAAATTTAAATCTTTAAATTTCCCAAAAAATTAAAATTTAATATTGGAGGTGACAGCAATGAATGTATTCTAAAAGATGTGTTAATATGATTACTTTAATATTGTCTATTATAATATTCATAATAATAAATATATTATTTGATCAGATTAGCAATGTAAATATTATAAGAGCAGAAGATAATGTAACAAGTCAATTTACTAAAGAATATGTATCAAGATTAACAAAAGATATATTACATAAAAAAATACAACAAATAGAAACACAAAAATTCAATGAAAAAACAACAAATGAAGATGTAGTAAAAAAATGGCAAATTGAAATACCAATTATAGATCTTATAGCACCAATAGAGGAAGGAACAGATAAAGAAACATTGAATGAATTTGTTGGGCATTTTTCAATAACTCCAAAGATATATGGAAATATTGGACTTGCTGCACATAATAGAGGGTATCCAGTAAATTATTTTGCTAGATTAAAAGAACTGAAAGGAGGAGAAGAAATAATATATACATATGGTGAGCAACAAAAAACATATGTAGTAACTAAAAATTTAAAAATAAGTGACATAGATTGGGGCTATTTAGAAGATACTACTGAAAATAGAATAACATTAATAACGTGTATAGAAAATGAACCAGCATATAGAAGATGTATACAAGGTGTAGAAATGTAAAATATATTTGATAAGAAAGGAATGAAAAAATTTGAAAAATATTATAAAAATAGCTATTATTAGTATGTTACTAATAGTACTGAATCTATCATTATTTTTAAATTGTACACAAGCAACAAATGCAGAAACAAGAACAGTGTATGAAATTGATTATTGTGATAAAGTATTAACTTATAGAGGTACTCCAATAGGAGCAGTATATGTAGTTTATGAAGAAGATGGACAACAGTATCCAGCATATTGTATAAGCCCACAAAATATAGGAGTAGGTGAAACAGATGCATATGATGTAACAGTAGGCGGAAATATAACAGATGTGGGGTTATGGAGAGTTATAATAAATGGATTTCCATATAAAACTATAGAAGAACTTGGTGTACAAAATGAAAGGGAAGCATATTTAGCAACAAAACAGGCAATATATTGTTATATAAACAAAAGAGGAACAGAAAACTACTCATCAATAGGTGAAGCAGGAAAAAGAACTTTAAATGCACTAAATAAAATACTAAATGATGCAAATAATTGTAATGAAACAAAAATTCCAAATTATGTTGATATAGTAACAAATGATGAAGAATGGGTACAGGATAAAATAGACAATAAATATGTGTCAAAAACATATAAAATACAAAATGTTGCTCCAATAACAGATTATACTGTACAAATTTCAGGAGAGAATATACCAGAAGGATTGATAATTACAGATTTACAAAACAATATGAAAAATACATTTGAACAAAATGAACAATTTAAAATATTAATACCTATAAATATGTTAAACAATAATGGAAATTTTACCATAAATGTACAAACAAAAATGGAAACAAAACCAGTTTTATATGGTAAATCACCAAATACCGAATTACAAGATTATGCATTAACAGTATATAAATATGAAGACACAAGTGGGATTTATTCAGAAGAATATCAAAAAAATAAATCACAAATAAAAATACTAAAACAAGACAAAGAAAGTAAACAACCATTGGAAGGAGTAGAATTTGAATTATTAAATGAGAATAAAGAAGTAATATATCAAAATTTAATAACAGATAAAAATGGTGAAATTATAATTTCTAATATATTACCAGGAAAATATTATTTAAGAGAAGTAAGAACTCTAAATGGGTATATATCATATGATGAATATATACAAATTGATATTAAATTAAATGAACAGATAAATATATTAATAAATAATTCTAAGAAAAAAGATATAGAAATTACAGAAGAAAAGACTAATATAGAAGTAAGTAAAGAAATAAAAGATGTTATTGAAAAAAAATTACCTGTAACGGGAATGTAAAGTATTATTATTATAAACATAAACGTAATTTGTATTATTATATAACTATACGAATGAATAATAGTAAAAATACTGGGAAAAATCTTATCAGATGCAAGGAAATAGTTTGAAAGGGTGTTGCCAGTATGCAAATAAATAATGTGAAAAATATTGTTATCTTAAAAAGTTTACCTTCAAATATTGTTGAAGAAGCTATAATAATTTTGAAATCTAATAAATATGCTAAAAAATTCCAGATGATAGAAAAGAATAATAAAAATGAATCAGAAAAATCAACATATAATAGTAAAGATTATATTATTAAAGAAGCAGAATCGTTAATTACAAGTTATGCAAGTAAGATAGAAAATAAAAATTATTTTGAAAAACCAAGTAAGATTTTAAAGACAAAATATGAAAGACTAAAAAAAGCTTACTTATTAACATTTATTATTCTGATTATAAGTTTAATAATAAATTTTATTTAAACATAAAACCTCTTTTCCCATCATATACATTAAATATGATAGACAAAGGAAAAGAGGTGTTTTTATGGAAAGGACTATGTCTATAGAGGACAAAATAAGAAGAGCGGAAGAAATATATAATAGAAAAAGAAAGAATGAATCTAAAATAAATACAACTAGAGTAAGAGTTGATAATACTGAAGATACAACAAATAGAAATATAAATAGAAAACTAAAGAAAATGATAATTCAGATATTAATATGTATGTCAATCTATCTTATATTTTATTATGTTATAAATAACAATTATATATTTTCTGAAGATTTTAGAAAAAAAAGTCAAGAAATTTTATCATATGATATAAGCTTTAATGAAGTATATAAAAATTTATCTAATTGGCTGACAACAATTCAGCAAAAATATAAAGAATTAATTTTAAATCTTCAAAACAAAAATAATAGTATAGAAGAGCAAAATGGTAATACAGTTGAGAATACAAAACAAGAACAAACAAATGAAGAACAAAATAATCAGGATGCAGAAAATTCTATACAAATACAAGAGAATATAGGTGGAATAGATATTAATATTGATGAAGATGCAGCTAAAAATACAGAAGAAAGTTCAGATGATCCAGATTCAACAGATAGCTTGAGTGAAGAGGAACAAATGAAAAAAGATGCAGAAGAAATAAAACAAAAAATAAGTTTTATAAAACCATTAAATGGAGTTATAACTTCTAAATTTGGATGGAGAGATCCAACTATCAGTACAGTTTCAAAATATCATACAGGTTTAGATATAGCGGCAAATACAGGAACAGAAATTATATCTTCTACAAAAGGTAAAGTAGTAATAGCATCTTCAGAAGGTGCATATGGGAATCATTTAAAAATACAAGTTGAAAATGTAGAAATAATTTACGCACACTGTTCTAAATTAATTGCAGCAGAAGGCCAAGAAATTAGTCAAGGGCAAAAAATAGCCGAAGTTGGTTCAACAGGAAATTCAACAGGACCTCATTTACATTTTGAAATTAGAATGGATGGAAGGTATGTAGATCCACAAATGATATTAGATTTTTAACTTAAAAATCTAAAGAAGGAGAATGAAATGGTTTTAAAAATAGATTTAAAAATCTTTATTTTTTTTGTATTATTTTATTTAACACATCAAATAAAATTATATGCAACTATTATGATACTTTGTATAATTCATGAATTAGGACATGTAGCCATGGGACTAATTATGGGACTAAAAATAGAAAAAATTGAGATAATGCCATTTGGATTATCTGTATCATTTAAATTAAATGTAGAAGATTTCAATAAAAAAATAAGAAGAGCAAATTTATTAGAAATCAAAAGAATAGCTATCGCAATTGCGGGTCCACTTACTAATTTAATATTAATTTTAATAATATTATACTCAAATATGAATTTAAAAATAGTGTCAAATGAAATTTTAATATATTCAAATTTATTAATAATGTTATTTAATTTACTTCCAATTTATCCTCTAGATGGAGGAAGAATATTAAAAGGAATCATAAATTTATTTACAGGAAGTATTCAAGCAAAAAGATACATAAAACAAATTAGTAAAATAGTAGTTATATGTACTACAATGATAGGTAGCATAGCAATAATATACTTTAAGAATATAGCAATATTTTTCATTATTATATATCTATGGATAATTGTTATAAAACAAAATAGGAAAGTGGAGATCTATGATGCTTATGCTAAATTATAATAATATACATAAATAAATTCAATGAAAGAGGCTATTGAAAATTAAATTATGCAAGACTTTTAGTAAATTGACTGACATACAAAATTAAGATATAATATAATTGTAAAATAATTGGAGAGTAAATACTTTAATAAAAAGGAGGAAAAGAGTTAGTAACAGAGCTAACTAAAATAATATGAATATTGTAGTAATAGGTGGAGGACCAGCTGGAATGATGGCTGCAATAGCAGCTAGCCAAAACAATAATAAAGTTATATTAATAGAAAAAATGAATATGTTAGGCAAGAAACTATTAATTACAGGAAAAGGTAGGTGTAATATAACCAGTTCATTATGTATGGAAGATTTTATAAAAAATGTACCAGGTAACGCAAAATTTCTATACAGTTGTTTTCAAAACTATACTAACAATGACATAATTAAATTTTTAAGAATGCAAGGATTAGAAGTAAAAGAAGAGAGAGGAAATAGAATTTTTCCTGTGACAGATAGATCGAAAGATGTGTTAGAATGTTTTTATAAAAAATTAAAAGAACTTAATGTACAAATAAAACTAAATACTTCTGCAAAAAAAATATTAATAAAAGAAAGTCAAGTTATAGGAATAGAAACAGAAAATGAGACAATTAATGCAGATAAAATTATTTTAGCAACAGGAGGAAAGAGTTACCCATTAACAGGTTCAACAGGAGATGGATACAAATTAGCATCACAAGTTGGACATACTATTGAAAAAATAAAACCATCTTTAGTACCATTAGAAATATACAATAAAAACGAAGTAATAGAATTACAAGGATTGAGCTTAAAAAATGTAAAAATTAAAATTATTCAAATAAAAGATGGACAAAAAGAAATATATAATGATTTTGGAGAAATGTTATTTACGCATTTTGGTGTATCAGGTCCTATAATATTAAGTGCATCAGCACATTTAGTACGATATAAAGATATTGATGAGTTACTAAAGAAAGCTCAAATAAAATTATGTATTGATTTAAAATCTAGTTTAAGTGAAAAACAATTAAATGATAGAATTTTGAGAGATTTTCAAGAAATTAAGAATAAACAATTTAAAAATAGTTTAGATAAATTATTACCTCAAAAAATGATAGGATATATTATTAAAAAATGTAATATTCCAGAAGATAAAAAAGTAAATGAAATAACAAAAGAAGAAAGAATAAATTTAGTTAAGCTTTTAAAAAATGTGCAATTTAATATAAAAGGATTTAGACCAATAGAAGAAGCAATAATAACAAGTGGAGGAATAAGCACAAAAGAAATTAACCCTAAAACTATGGAATCAAAATTAATTCATGGTCTATATTTTGCTGGAGAAATTATTGATGTAGATGCATATACAGGAGGATTCAATTTACAGATAGCATATTCAACTGGATATACAGCAGGGCAATTGAAATGAAAGGGAAAATATAAAAATATGGAAGAATTTATAACAATAGAAGAAAATTCAGAAACATTAGCAGAACTAATAGAAAAAAAATCAAAGTTTATAGCAACATTATATTATGTTGATTCAACTATAAAAGCAAATCAATTAATTAGAGATATCAAAAAAAAATATTATGATTCTAGACATAATTGTATTGCTTATAGAATATTAGAGAATGATAAATTAATTGAAAAATATAGTGATGATGGGGAGCCTTCTGGAACTGCAGGTGCACCAATTATTACCATACTTCGAAAAAATAATTTATGCAATGTTCTAATTATAGTTACAAGATATTTTGGAGGAATACTTTTAGGAACAGGAGGATTAGTTAGCTGTTATTCAGGGGTAACGTTGAAGGTGCTTGAGAAAGCACCAAAAATAACAAAATGTATAGGAGTAGTATCAAAGATAAAAATAAGCTATTCTAATTTTGAAAATTTTAAATATTATTGTAAAATTCAGAATATAAACATTAATAATATAGAATATTTAGACAAAATTATTTGTGAAATAGAAGCAGAGAAATGTAAAATTGACAAGATTATGCAAGATATCAAACTAAAGAAGCTAATTATTGAAGAAATTGTAATTTTAAATAAAAAATTTATATCCAAAAGTATATAAAAAGTAAAATCTTATAAAAAAATGGAAAAATTTTCCAATAATGTATTGCCAAAAAATGGAAATCCTATTATAATGTTTATTGTAATAATTTACAAATAAATTGTATATAGGAGGAGATAAAATGAGAGAAAAAACGACAGTATTAATTGCAGATGACAATCAAGAATTTAGCAAAACATTAGCCACTTACATTAATAACCAAGAAGATATGGAGGTGGTTTCAAAAGTAAAAGATGGAGAAGAAGCAATTGAGGCATTATCAAGCTTATCACCAGATATAGTATTGTTAGACGTAATAATGCCACATTTAGATGGAATAGGAGTTTTAGAAAAAATTAATATAATAAAAATGGATAAAAAACCAATTTGTATAATGTTATCAGCTGTAGGACAAGATAAAATTACACAAAGAGCAATTGAATTAGGTGCTCAATATTATGTGGTAAAGCCTTTTGATATTGAATTATTAATAAAAAGAATTAGAGATTTAAAAAATTATAGGCCTACACAAAATAATAATTTTATATCAAAGGAAACTAAACAGCAATACATAGATATGTCAGATAGTTCAAAAAACGAAAAAGATAATTTAGAGGCACTTGTAACTAATATTATACATGAAGTTGGTGTTCCAGCACATATAAAAGGATATCAATATTTAAGAGAGGCCATAATGATGGTTGTAAATGATATTGATGTAATAAATCAAATTACAAAAAGTTTATATCCAGATATAGCATTGAAGTTTAAAACAACACCTAGTCGTGTTGAACGTGCCATTCGTCATGCCATAGAAGTAGCATGGGGAAGAGGGCAACAAGAAATTGTTGAGAATATATTTGGTTATACTATTTCAGCTGCTAAAGGAAAACCAACTAATAGTGAATTTATCGCAATGATTGCTGATAAATTACGCTTAGAATTAAAGAGTGCATAAAAATTGGTGTAATGATTGAGAGAGTAAGAATGCAGAGGACACAAAAATTCTCACTCATTGCAACAAACTGTATGAAAAGCGTGATGAGTGAGGATAAAATTGGCATACATTGCAATAAATTGTTTTAAGCAATAGCAATAAATATAAAAATCTATTGCTTAATAAAAAGTAAAAATATGGAAAAATATTTCCTCTTTATGTTTATTTAAAACAATAAATATAGGGAGGAATTTTTGTATGGAAAGAATTGATTTTGAAATTGATGACTTTATTAATTATTGTGATTATAAGGGGCTATCTAAAAAAACTTATGGAAGTTATGAACAGTCTTTACGACTTTTAGTAATTTATTTAAAAGAACAATTTAAAATTACTAAAACAGAACAGGTAAAAGAAAAACATTTAAAGGAATACATAAATAATTTAAAGGAAAGAGGAAAATACACAGTTGTTTATAATGAAAAAACAAAAAAGATGAACAACCCACAGAATAGAGGAGATTTTGGAAAAAAGGTAAGTATAGTTACTATTAATAACTATATTAGAAATATGAGAGTATATTTTAATTACATGTATGAAAATAGAATGATAAAATCAAATCCTATAAGCAAAATAAAAATAATTAAAACACCAAGAAAAGTAAAAGAATATTTGGAAGATGAGATGTTTAATAGATTATTAAAATGTTTTGACTTATCTAAATTTCATGAGTACAGAGATTATGTAATAACGCAATTAATTTTTGACACAGGTATGAGGTTAGGGGAATGTTTAGCCATTAGAGATGAAAGTGATATTAATTTTAATGACAGAACAATATTTCTTCCAGCAGATAATACAAAAGGAAAAAAAGATAGATATGTATTTTTTTCAGTTAAAATGGGAACAGAGTTGAGAAGGTGGTTACAATATAGAGATAGATACAAAGATAGTGAATTTTGTTTTTGCACTACAAGAGGAAGTAAATTAGAAATAAGAAGTTTTGAAAGCAATTTTACAAACTATGGGGAAAGAATTAACAAAAAAGATATACACCCACATATGCTTAGAAACAATTTTGCAAAGAGATTTTTAATGAATGGGGGAGATATTTATACATTGTCAAAAATATTAGGACACAGTTCGGTAAAAGTTACAGAAGAATGCTACTTAGATTTAGAAACAGAAGACTTACGAAAACAATACCAAAGATATTCTCCACTAATGAATCTAAAAAAATAAATATAAAAAAATGTGTTTTTTATTTAGACTTACATATTATTTTTATTTTGTATAAGTTTATGATATAATTACCCAAAATATAAGAAAATGTGGGGAGATATTAAGTATGTATGAATATTTTTATAGAAAACAAAATATAGAAGCAAAACATTCAAATATGGAATATTTAGTTGGCAAAGAAGCTATGCAAAATATATTACAGAATGAGCTTGCATTAAAGAATAGAAAAAGAGAATATGGAACTGGTGCTAATTTTTATGAGGTAGCAAGACGATATAATATATCAACAGACCAATTATGTGAAATGCTTTTAGATATGGGATGGATTGACAAAGAACCTATTAATAACGAACTTATAATTGTAAAAAGTGAATATTTTCAGTATGAACATTTTGGGAAATATATTCAATTATTTTTTTCAGAGTATGGAGTAAGTCAGTTATGGAAATATGTATCAAATATATGTGATAAGATACCAAATGCACAAAATTACATCTATGAAGAAACATTTAGAGATGATAGAAAATATAAAAACTTTAACCCTGTTTTGAGAGAAATAAAATTAATAAATAATAGTAAATTTACATTACAAGATGATAACATGTATTTTGTAGATGAAGAAGAATTAGAAGGGTATATGCAACATATTGATAGTATAGAGAATGATAATTTTATAGACGAAGAGGAACAAAGATTTTTAGAGGAGCTAGAAGAAAGAGAAGCTACTAGAGTATTAGATAAAGAAGATATTCGTTTAAAAATATTAGAAAATGAATACATAGAAAAAAGTAATAATGTTCTTGAAGTATCAGAAGAAAAGGAATATAAGATAAGTGAAAGTCAAAAAGAACAACTTATTATAAATAAAAGTATGAAAAAAGAACTATATGTAAATATAGATGGAAATGATAAAAAAATAACTTTTGAAGATTTTTATACAAAAGTAGGAAAGCAAAAAGAATCATGGAAAATAGGAGAAAAACAGCAAGTATTAGGACTAATTTTTAATGATAAAGTTGAAGAAAATATGGTTTTTCAAAGATTAAAGCAATATGAGATTTATCCATCTTTTTCGTATTTACAATACAATGAAGAAAGCAAAGTTCAAAATGTTGTAGTAGTTTTTGTGTTAGATACAGTTATAGAAAATATGAAGTTAAGTAATGGAATTAATTTTTTATTATATTCATTATTTCCAGAAATAAAAAGAAAAGAAATAAAAGAATACGTAGGGGGAGATAGAATTATACAATTAAATGCTTATGCAATGTATGAATGTGTAAGCGTTGATAAAATTGGGAAAGCAGTTTATCAATATTTATATGATACAGACCCAAAACATGCTATTGATAAATTAAGAAAAATTGCAAAAGAAACAGGAATATTATTATCTGACAATAGATTAGATATAAGAAGAGTTTGGTTACTAGACAATGAAAAAAGTATATTAGATAATGAAGATATTGGATATTCTAAAAGTCAGTATATAAAAATTTTAGGAAATAAGTCAGAAAAGAAACTAAATCTGTTTAATATTAAAGAAGATACAAATATAAAATATTTATATTTGAAAAATATAAACGGATTAGAAAACGAATTTTATAGAATAAGATGTTTTGATTATGAAAAAGAAAAATTAACAATAGAATTAGTGAAAGCACTTGAAACTAAAGAAGAAACTAATAAAATAAGAGATTTTAAAAGTGAAGACCTAAAAAAATTTTGTAGATTATCACGAATAGCTTTTGAAGATATTGCATATCTAAAAAATAATGAAATATATGGTTTAATTAGCAATTTCATAAATATAAAAGATGGTGGAATGGAAAGATTTAGAAACATATTAAATAATTCTAATTTTAAAAGCTTATTAGATAAAAATTGGAATTTGGAAATGGAGCAACTAAATGCAGAGAAAATAAAACCATATCGTTGTGAAGATTTTTGTGATTTTGCAAATGAGTGTGTACATAATGAAAATATATTAGAAACAGTTAAATTCCCAAAAGGACAAATTATAGAAAAACAGAAGAATAAACAATATATTTCTATTGAACAAGCTAGAGAAGAAATTAGACAAGCTATTAATGATTTTGAAAATGATACAGACAATAATAATGTTCATTTGATAAAAGCACAGACAGGAGTAGGAAAAACATACCAATATTTACAGCATATAAAAAAATCAGAAAAGAAATATATAATTGCTTGTCCTACACATGCTCTTTGTCAGCAAGTTTATAATGATGCTATAAAAGAAAAAATTACAGATATTAGGTGTAGCTTAAAATTAGATTTAGATAAAATAAAGAATAAAAAAATAAAAGAGCAGATTGAAAAATATTACAATTTGGGAACTTATGTTCAATGTAATACATATATAAAACAATTAATAAAAGATACTAAAGAAAAAATAGAGAGAGGTAAAAATGTAGACAATGCAGAAATTCAAGACTGTGAATATTTAGAGAGATATATAACAGAAAATGAGAAAACTTATTCGTATAATGGAAACATAATAATTACACATGAAAGATTATTGTTAATGAAAGAAAAAGACATAAAAGATAGAGTAGTTATTATTGATGAAGATATAATACAAAGTTTAATTAGAATTACTAAAGTAAGTCAAAAAGATATTGAGAAATATATTTTGGATAGAAATCTAAAGATAAAAACAAAAATAAGTCAAAAACTAAATGAAATAAAAAAAGCTAAATATAATCAAGTAATTCCTATATCTCCGATAGGAATAGAAAGCCAATTTAGTACTGAAAAAGAAGTTTTAAATGTAGACGAATGGCAAAGTTCTATTAATACAAATATTTTTAATTTTATAAATTGCAATGCAGTATATAAATATAGCATAGATATTGAAAATGAGTTTAATAGTGACGACTTAATGTGTTTATTGAAAAGAAATTTGCCAACAGCAAAAACTATAATATTTTCAGCAACTATAAATTATGAGATATACAAAAATTATTTTAAAAATAAAAAAATTATATTTCATAATATTGAGGAAGTAAGAGTAGATTCATTATTACAATATACACAATATTCTTTCAGTAGAATTGATATTTCTCAAAAATCGAAAGAATATTCTGATATTATAGAAGAATATCAGAAAAAAGGTTATAAAGTTATAACATTTAAAGAATTTAGAGAAAAGTATTGCCAACTAGACTTTATTAACACAATAGAAGAAACTAATGTACATTTTGGGAATCAAGAGGGCTTAAATTCACAAGAAAATGAGAATTTGTTAGTAATAGGAACACCTCATAAACCGCCAATGTTATATGAAATGTTTTATTATGCTATATACAATGAGATAATAGAAGACAGTTTAAATAATAGAAGAATTGAAACAGAGAATTTTAGGTTTTGGTTCATGACATATTTAAATGAACAATTAAGAAATATACAATTTTGGTTTGTTGAATCACAGCTAGAACAAGCAATCGGAAGAGCAAGGCTAATAAATGATAACGGAAATGAAGTCGTTTTATATAGTAATTATCCTATCAAAAATGCAATATTAATTGATAGAAATTAAAAACAGGGGAAATCAGTACAGTTACTAATATATATATTACACATGTACTAGTTTCCCCATTTTAATTTTTGAATTTTAAAAAATGTATTTTTCAAAAATCAAATTTTTTAATTTCCATATTTTGAATATTTGATTTTTTAAATTCATGTATTTTTAGATTTTGGAATTTTAAAAGGCAGTTAGTAGAACAGTTTTTTACATTTTTAGAGGTGGAAAATTTTATTTTTTATGTGGGTTAGTGAAATTTAGATATTGTTCTTTAGTTTGTTTTTGTACGCTAACAATTAGTAATGAACTGTAATTACAACAGCAGTTAGTTATAATTTTAAAATGTATATGCAGTATTATTTTAAAACTAAACGAACACTATTATAGTAAGCAAAAATTTTAAAAACGAATTTTCAGTATATTATAAATTAATTATGACAGCAGTTATACAAGTATTTTATAAAAGAGGATACAAGCTAGAAATGAAAAGTTTTTTATGAGAGAAAAAAAGAAAATGATAAAATGTGAATGTTAGATAATATAAAGTTTTAATTCTGTAACAAATTTTAGTAACTTAATTATAATAATAATTTCTTCAAGTGGAGCATTTTCGACATCTTGTACTTGTTGTTAGGGTGTAAGTTTTGAAAGTGTAGACAGTTTATGAACACCAAGATTTTGTATTTGATATACTCCCCCCAGGGGTAGTATATTTGCATTATCCATTTGAACTAAGAAATCGTATGCGTTCATGTATTTATATGCTGTCATTGTTTAATTATTAACATATTTGAACTAACACATTATAAGGTTTTTATATTTAGTTATCACAACAAATTAGTTAAAAAACATAAGATTATTTTATTCTTTTTTATATTTTGATTTTTCTTGTATTGCTCTAGCTTTTAAAATTCTGTCATTATTCTGTTTCATGCTATTTTCAAATACTTACAAAAATAATATTTTTTAAAGTTACAGATATAAAGTAAAAGTTGTAAAGGCTATAAAAAATGTCTTAAAATGTATTGTCGTTCGTTTTAATGTATAATTAGTTGTATAGTTAAGACAATATTTTAATTAATGATAATTTTAAGTTACAAATGGAATCTGTCTTATTGTCATGTTATCTGTAAATTGATATAACTAAAATACGGTTATTGTTATTATTACAGTTGTTATATTGTCAATGTTGTAAGCTGGAATAAATTACTTTTTATTTTGCTTATTTTTTAAGTTTGTGAATAAAACGAGGGTTGCCATATTATCTCTATATAGACAGAAAAAGCAAAACAATGTTTTGTTGCTGCAAAAACCATATAACCCTTGTGGCTGTAAGAAAAAATAAAAATATTTTTCAAAAAAGCGTCGACAATTATAATAAAATGTGTTACAATTATTTTGTAAACAAAAAAACACTTTCATAATGTATAGACCGCAAAATCAATTACATTATGAAAGCACTACGAAATATCTTGAAGACATTTCTTATATTATAGTAACATTTTTGCACCATGTTTTCAAGATATTTAACAAAATATTTTGAAAGGAAGGTGTATATGTGTCAATGATGTGAAACAAATTTATATAAAAAATTAATAGTATATTG
>CAMMHE010000012.1 GCA_946496575.1 uncultured Clostridium sp.
AAATTACAATAAGTAGGGCTGATAGTTAGTTGAAATTATCAGCTCTTTATTATATAATATGAGCTGTAAAAATAGTAACTTATAGGAGGAATTAAAACGACTATTATGGCAGGTTTAATAATTATATTTGGTATTTTTGTACAGTTCGCATTACCTGGAATATTATTGGCTACTATAATAATATTGTTCATAAGAAAAAAGTTAATTAGTATAGATAAGAAATCAGAAATGTCAATTTATATTTTTATCATATTAATTTGTGCTTTTGCATCTTGTGTATTCTTATTATGGAAGTTCGAAAAACCAAATGAACTCTATATAAAAATGCAAGAATTTAATAATAATCAAAGCCTTGTTGGATTATCCAAAGAAGAAGTTATTGAGCTATTAGGAGAACCAGAATCTGAATATAATACTGAGGAAAACAAAAAAATATATTATTATGATGCAGGAAATATGAGAAAAGAATGGTACTTTGGCAAGTGCTATACTACGGATTATTATGAAATTAATATATATTTTGATACGGATGAAAAAGTAGAACATACCAGTATAACAATTATTCCTTAAAAGTAATTACACAAATTACAATTTATTGAGTAAGAACACAACAGGAGAGCAAATATTTTATTCTCCTGTTTGCGTTACAAATTATAGAAAATGATGAAAATTTATAGTAAAAAAAGGGTAAGCAAATAATGCTTACTCAAAATTTTTTAATCCATAAACAAACAAATGTTTACAAATAAAAATAAAAGTGTTATAATGACAATAGATATTGGGAAAGGGAGGTATGAAAGTGAATAAATATGATAAAGTGTATATCGCAATAGATCTAAAAAGTTTTTATGCCTCTGTTGAATGTCAAGAAAGAGGACTGAATCCAATTACAACAAATTTAGTTGTAGCTGATAGTAGTAGAACAGAAAAAACAGTCTGTCTTGCTGTAAGTCCATCACTAAAACAATATGGAATACCAGGAAGGGCAAGATTATTTGAGGTTATACAAAAAGTTAATGAAATAAATGCTCAAAGGAAAATTAATGCACCAGGACATAAATTTACTTGTTCCTCTTATGACGATATTGCACTAAAGAAAAACAAAGATTTAGAATTAAGCTATATAATAGCTCCACCACGAATGAGTTATTATATGAAATATAGCACTAGAATTTATAATATTTATTTAAAATGGTTTTCTGCTGACGATATATATGTATATTCCATTGATGAGGTTTTTATAGATGTAACCCATTATTTGCAAACTTATAAAACAACACCAAGAGAGCTAGTTACTAGAGTTATTAAAAATGTATATGATGAAACAGGAATAACTGCAACAGCAGGAATAGGAACAAATTTATATCTTTGCAAAGTTGCTATGGATATTGTTGCAAAGCATATAACACCAGATAAGAATGGAGTAAGAATTGCTGGACTAGATGAAATGACATATAGAAAGTATTTATGGAGTCATAGACCATTAACAGATTTTTGGAGAGTTGGAAAGGGTATATCAAATAAATTAGAAAAAAATGGCATATATACTATGGGAGATATAGCTCGTACTTCAGAAAAAAACGAGGAATTGCTATATAAATTATTTGGTATAAATGCAGAATTATTGATAGATCACGCATGGGGATATGAACCTTGTACCATTGAAAGTATAAAGTCATACAAGCCAGTAACGAATAGTATAAGTTCAGGACAAGTATTACATTGTCCATACAATTATGAAAAGACAAAATTAATAGTAAAAGAGATGACAGAGCTTCTTACATTGGATTTAGTAAAAAAGAATTTAGTTACAAGTAAAATGGTTTTAACTATAGGATATGATATTGAAAATCTTTTAAATCCTGAAATAAATAAATCATATTTGGGAGAAGTTACATTAGACCATTATGGAAGGAAAGTTCCCAAGTCTGCACATGGCACTATAAATATAGATCACAAGACATCATCCACGAAAATAATAACTGACTATGTAATGAATCTTTATGAAAGTATTATTAACAAAAATTTATTAGTTAGAAGAATAAATATTACAGCTGAAGATGTTGTAAATGAAGATGATTATAAAAATAATAAGAAATTTGAACAAATAAATTTATTCATAGATTATAATGAAGTTGAAAGACAACAAAACAAAGAAAAATCAGAAAAAGAATTACAAAAAGCAGTATTGGATATAAAAACAAAGTATGGAAAAAATGCTGTTTTAAAGGGAATGAATCTTATTGAAGGTGGAACTACAATCGAAAGAAATGGGCAAATTGGAGGACATAAAAGTTAAAAAAGAAGGAGATGGTTAAGTGAAATATGATAAACAATATGATGATATAATAAATTTACCTCATCATGTATCAAAAAAACATCCACAAATGTCTTTGTATGCTCGTTCAGCACAATTTGCACCTTTTGCAGCATTAACAGGATACGAAGATGCAATAAAAGAAACTTCAAGAGAAACCAGTGAAAAAATAGATATTGATGATGAATTAAAGTCAATATTAGATAGTAAATTGCAAATAATTATGGAACAGATAAAGAATAAACCAGAAATATCAATTACATATTTTATTCCTGATTTAAAGAAAGATGGTGGCTCATATATAACTGTTACAGGTATTGTAAAAAAGATTGATTTATATAATCAACATATATATTTAGCTAATAATACAGATATACCAATAAATGATATAATCAATATTTCAGGAGAAATATTTAAAATGTATGAATAAATATATTTTGATAAAAATAAAAGGTAAGAAACTTACCTTTTATTTTTATAATTTAACCGTTTTTCTCAATCCATCTTTTAAAATCGTCTGGAGATAATTTACCATTTTTGTATTGAGCAACTTTTTTCTTTCCAGTTTCCTTAAATTTATCAAAATCAGTAATATATTTTGCAATATCAGAATTTCTTGATTTCATCATTGCTTTCCTATTATATAATTGATAGTAAGAAGCAAGTATAGGATCATTATTTTTATTATTTTCAAAAACAAGTCTTCTTCCAATTTCTCTACAAGTTTTTTTCTTTTCGCTTGGTGCAATATTTTCACAGTAATTGTATGATTTATTAGTAGCAATAAAATATCTACTGCAATTTTTGCATGATTTCAAATATACATTCCCTTTTAAAATGCTACAAATAGACTTGTAGATTATAGCAGATAGATTATAAGGAAGAATTAAATCATATTCTATAACTGTATTCTTCTTTTGTGATAAAAAATCATATATTTCTTTTTCAGATTCTCCAGGATATGAAGAAAATAAATTTACAGAATAATAAGAAGCTTTGTTTTCGTTTAATAGTGTCAAATTATATGCAATTCTTCTTAAAACATATAATCTTTCTATTGGCTTGAAGTTCATTGCTTTTTTATTTGGGTTTAATAGGCAATAGTCTAATATCATATCAGTTTGTTCTTGCAATTTTTTATATTCTTTTTTGTTTCTTTCTAATAGTTTTTCTAAAAATTCTTTAAAATTTACTTCAGAACAAGTATTTTTATCAAATATTTTTTGTATCTTTTTAAAATCTAAAAATGTTAAAGAATATTTAATAAACAATTCAAAAAAATCTTCAAAAATATCAAAGTCGGCATTTAAGAAGTCGGCTAAAAAAGAGCCTAACTTTTGCATTATTATTTTATAGTTTGTATCCATCATAAATTGCATACTTTTTTTATCGTATTTTATAGGATAATTTATGATTATTTCACTATTATTTTTTTCGTTTAAGGCTAATCCAAGACCAGATATAATGTCCTGAATATAAGCATTTTCATCCATAATGAACTCCTTTTTGTTAAAAACATAAAAGCAAGGCAAAGTTAAAATGTGTTACAAGCGTTTTTAACTAATACTTATTGACTTTAAAAAGTTTGGAATTTATAATGCAGATAATTAGAAACAAAAACAAATTACACAATGTTTCTAACAGACACATAACATATAGTATAACTGAACTTTCCCCTTTTTAAATTCCGTTTAATTATACTATATGTTAATAAAAAAATCAATATAGGCAAATTCTAGATATGTCTATATAGAACAACTGTGCAAAGAAATATGTAAACACTTTTTGAACTAAAATCAGAGAAAGGAGCAAATGATGGACAAGATTGCTATAATTAATGAGTTGTATTTTGAAGAAAAGAAAAATTTAACTGAAATAGCACAAATTATTGAAACATCAGTTAGCTACATTTCAAGGATTTTAAGAAAAGACCAAAGATATAAAGAGGAAAAAGAAAAACGAAAGAAAGATAATTTGATACAAAGGAGGGAAACTCAAAAAGAGTTAATATACACAAAACGAAAAAATAAAAAAAACACAGATTATATAGATATGAAAACACAACATGAAAACGCAGCAAAAGAGTTATCAAAACATTCTAGTATAGGAAATCAAGATTTAAGAAAATGGTGTAGTAGTGCTTATAAATATAATGAAAAGAAAAAATGTTATGAGTTTGATACAAAGAATCTACTAAAGCCACCTGATTTTCCTATGTATATTAGGATATGAAGGAGAAAATAAAATGATTACAGAAAAGCAAGGGATAGCTTATGCTACAATTACATTAGATCTGCTTTATAAAATGAAAGTTAAAGTAAATCATAAAAATTTTTCAGAGCAAATGAGATTAATTTATGATCTTTATGAGCCTGATGAAGTGGAAGAATTATATGAAAATATAGAAAGAAATAACGAGATAATAGAAAAAGCTATTTCTGGAAAAGCAAACTGTTATGTTGTCAATTCATATAATTCAAGAGAAAAACAAATGAAAATAATTAGAAAATTCTGCAAAGATAGAATAGAGCTAGGAAAAATATATATTTCAACACCAGGTGAAAATACAGATGCTTACTATAAACTGATTCAAGACATTAGAAATAAAAATATGGATATTTTACTAATGAATGTATTTACAATTCTTGGTATGAGCGAAAGAGAACTAGCGATGATAATTCATCTTTGCAGAGAAAATGATATAACATTTGTAGAAATTTAAAAGAGGTGTAGTAAAGTGAGTATATTATTATTTATAGCAGGTATGATGCTAGGTGCTATTGTTGCATTTGTATTACATTGTATTTTAATTGTTGGAAAACAGGCAGATGAAAACGCTAAAGATTAATTTTTTTAGTTTAAATTTTTTCTCAAATACTAATATAAATTAAATAATTAAATTTAAAAAAAGTCAGTAAATCTGGCTTTTTTATTATGGAGGTTTAAATGAATAAGAGAGAATGTAAAAAATATATAAGGAAAGCCTTTTCAAATCTAAAAGCTCAACAAAAAAAAATCTCTATTGAAAATTTATCTATGGAAATGGATAAAGTAATTGAGCAAGAGAAGCAAGTATATATAGCATACGCAAAAATTGGATTATATTTAATTAAAAATAGTGCAAATGAAATTACAGCAAATGAAATTATAAAAGAAATTGATGTTATTCCACAAGTATATAGTTTAGATGATTTATTAAAAAAAGCAAATACTATCTAAATTTTTTTCTCAAATAGAAAAAAATTTAATATGAAAATATAATAACGGAGGTATCCAATGGAAGATATAATTTTTAAAGAAAGGAAGTTTTATAATGTAAAAGATATACAAAATATTTTAGGAATTGGTCGAAGTAGAGCTTATGAATATTTAAAAGAAGTACAAAAGACTGGTGAACCGTTTAAAGTAATAAAAATAGGTACTATATATAAAATTCCAATTCAATCTTTTAATAACTGGATACAAAGTATGTCTGAATAGGGAGGGAGTAAATCAAAAATGAAAAAAAAGAAAGTAGCTTTCTTTGAAAGAAACTCTTGGTATCATAGGACAAAAACATTGCTTCCAGATCATTCTATTAAATATGGAAAAAAGGGAGGCTTTAAGAGTGAGAAAGAAGCTGAAGAAAGCTATTTCAAAATGGCAGAAGAATTTGAAAGAAGTGTTTCTAAAACTATTATAGAGAACAAAAATAAAGTAACTCTAAAAAGATATTTAATATATTGGTTTGAAAATATTTATTCAATTAGAATAGAAAATACAACTCAAATGTTGGGAGCTTATGTACTATATGATCTTATATTTCCTAATATTGAAGAAGATATTTTATTAAAATACATAAATATAGATTATTTAGACATTTTAATAAAAAAAACATCTAAAATATGTGAATCAGCCCCAAACAAATCAAGAGAATTGTTAAATATTGCTTTTAAAGATGCTATTGAGGATGGATTTATTAATATAAATCCTGTAGAAGGAACTAAAGCATATAAAAGGAAAAAAGCAAAGGTTGTAGTTTTCAATAAAAAAGAGTTAAAGAAATTTTTAAGATTAGTTTCTGAAGGGAACTGGTATTTAGAAATTTTACTAGGTATATTTTGTGGATTGAGAAAAGGTGAAATTTTAGCATTAAAATTTTCTGATTTCAATATAGAGAAACAGACTTTAAAAATTAGTAGACAATTAACAACCTGTAGTAGATTAAGTGATGAAATGGATAAAATAGGTTTTAAAGTTGAAGAATATTCATTAGGTACAAAAAGACCTAAAACAAATAATAGTTATAGAATTATAAAAGTTCCAAAAATTATTATTAATGAACTAGAGATAAGAAAAGAGTATATAGAAAATTTAAAAAGAATAAACTCTAAATTTATTGATAATGATTTAGTTAGCTGTAAAGAAAATGGTGGCTTTCACGCTTTTTCAGCATTAAATAACTATATTACAAAGATATGTAACAAAAATAATTTACCTTGCATCACAGTTCACTCTTTAAGACATATGTTTGCAACAATATTATTAGAAAGAGGTGTTGTACTTCAAAAAATTTCTGGTTTGTTAGGTCATGCTTCTATCCAAACTACATTTGAGTTATACTGCGACATAATGGATGAAAGTGAAAAGATTAATAAATTTATGAATAAGAACTTTAAGAAAAAGGAATGATATTAATTGAATATTGATGAAATATTAGGAGAACAATATATTGATTGGAAAGTAAAACCTGTGATGCACATTGAAGGAAAATATGGATTTAGAATAGTTTTAAAGATGTCAGATGGAAACGAGAAAATTAAACAGAAATCAGGATTTAAAACAAAAACAGAGGCTAACAAAGAGAGAAATAATGTTATTGCAGATCTTACTAATGGAACATATATAATTAATACTAAAATTAAAGTTGGTCCTTTTATGCTTTTTTGGCTAGAAAAAGCAAAAAAACCTAATATTACTAATGATTCTTATGTAGCATATTCTAATGCTATAAATAAATACATTATACCAGTTTTAGGAAATATGTATTTAACAAGTATCAATAGAAAAAATATTAAATCTGTTTATAAATTTGCATCTAAATCGACTACAACAGGAATTAGGCTTATAGAAACAGTATTAAAAACATCTTTAGATTATGCAGTACATAAAAAATTACTAATAAAGAATCCAACTTTAAATGTATCAAAAAAAGATAAGAAAAAAAACACATGGATTGTAAATGTTGATAGTACAAAAACACTATCTTTAGAACAAGTAAAAATTTTAGTAAAAGCAAGTGAAAACACAAGAATACATATGCAAGTGATATTTGCTGTCCTAATGGGATTAAGAAGAGGCGAAATTAATGGCTTAAAGTATGAAGACATAGACTATACACACAAAACACTCAAGATTCAAAGACAATTAGGAGTAAAAGCTAATTCTAACAAAAAAGATTTTGCACCTAAAACATATACAAAACAAGAAATACCAACAAAAACAGAATCAAGCAATAGAGAATTAATTATACCTGATTATGTTTTTGAAGAAATTTTAAAAGAAAAAGAAAAATATAATAAAAACAAGAAAAGGTATCAAAATAAAAAGCAGTATGGTTTTCAAGATTTGGGATATATCTGTTGTTCTAATCTCGGAAGACCAAGAAGTAGGAGTTACGCATCTACTCATTTTAAGCAATTATTAAAAGATAATAATTTACCTGATATTAAATGGCACGATTTACGAAGAACATATTGTACTTTATTATTAAAGAATGATTTTAGCCCAAAGGCAGTTTCAAAAATGATGGGACATTCAAAAGAATTAATTACTGTTGATATATATGGTGATAACAAAGAAATAATAGAAGATTGTTTAGAAGAATTAGAACCATATATTGATGAGGTAATACCAAAAGAGAAAGAATATGATTTTTCTGAAGATGTGGATTATATAATTGCTTTAGAAGATTATATAAAAGATTTAAAAATCTTACACGAATTTTGCAAGATAGCAATTTAGGCTATCTTGTTTTTTGTATTAAATTATGCTATAATTTCCTAGAACGATGCTAGTTTGTGTTATTTTGTGTTGTTTTGTCAGAAAATTCAAAATAGGTGAGTCAAATTCGTGTAATTGCACAAAATGACATTTATGTAGACTAAAAATCATCATAAAAAAATATAAATTTAGGAGAAAACAAATGTTTAAATTACATTCAGAATATAAGCCAACTGGAGATCAACCAGTTGCCATAAAACAGTTGAGTGAAGGAATTAAACAAGGGAAGAAATATCAGACACTTCTAGGCGTTACAGGCTCTGGAAAGACCTTTACAATGGCTAACATAATACAGCAAGTTCAGAAGCCAACATTGGTGTTAGCACATAACAAAACACTAGCTGGACAACTCTATTCAGAGTTCAAAGAATTCTTCCCAGAGAACAATGTGGAGTATTTTGTTTCATATTATGATTATTATCAACCAGAGAGTTATATAGCTCAAAGTGATACATACATAGAAAAAGATGCTTCAATAAATGATGAGATAGATAAACTTAGACATTCTGCCACAGCATCATTGTTTGAAACACGAGATGTGATAATAGTAGCTTCAGTATCATGCATATATGGTCTAGGTGATCCAATAGACTACCAGAATATGATAGTATCATTAAGACCAGGTATGAATAAGTCAAGAGACGAAGTAATAAAAAAATTAATAAATATGCAGTATACAAGAAATGAAATTGATTTTAAAAGAGGGACATTTAGAGCCAAAGGAGATATTTTAGAAATATATCCATCTGATCAAAGTGAAACAGCTATAAGGGTTTCATTTTGGGGAGATGAAGTAGAAAAAATATCTGAAATTAATCCTTTAACAGGAAAATCAACTGCAACAAGAGATCATATAATGATATTTCCAAATTCACATTATGTAACTTCAAAAGAAAAGATGGAAAAAGCAATAATAACTATAGAACAAGAAATGAAAGAAAGAGTAGAATATTTTAAATCACAAAATAAATTAATAGAGGCACAAAGAATAGAAGAAAGAACTAATTTTGACATAGAAATGATGAAAGAAACAGGTTTTTGTCAAGGAATAGAAAATTATTCAAGGCATATAAGTGGTAGACAACCTGGAAGCCCACCATTTACATTGTTTGACTATTTTCCAGATGATTTTTTATTGTTAATAGATGAATCACATGCAACTATTCCACAAGTAAGAGCAATGTATAATGGTGATAGATCGAGAAAAGACTCATTAGTAAATTATGGATTCAGATTACCATCAGCATATGATAATAGGCCACTTACTTTTAATGAATTTGAACAAAGACTAAACCAAGTGGTATTTGTAAGTGCAACACCTGCTGAATATGAACAAGAACATTCAAAAGAAAATGTTGTAGAACAAATTATACGTCCTACAGGATTACTTGATCCAAAAATAGAAGTTAAACCAGTCACAAATCAAGTAGATGACCTATTGGAACAAATTAGAATTAGAGTAATGAAAAATGAAAGGGTACTAGTAACAACATTAACTAAAAAAATGGCAGAGGATTTAACCGAATACTTGAAAAATTTAAATATTAAAGTAAATTACATGCATTCAGATATAAAGGCACTTGAAAGAATGGAAATTATAAGAAATTTGCGTTTAGGAGAGTTTGATGTATTAGTGGGAATCAATCTATTAAGAGAAGGTTTAGATATTCCAGAAGTTTCACTAGTTGCAATATTGGATGCAGACAAAGAAGGTTTTTTACGTTCAGAACGATCATTAATTCAAACAATAGGACGTGCTGCAAGAAATACCCAAGGGACAGTAATAATGTATGCAGATGAATTAACAGAGTCAATGGAAAAAGCAATAAAGGAAACTAATAGAAGAAGAAAAATTCAAGAAGCATACAATGAAAAACATAATATTACTCCAACAACCATTAAAAAAGATATTAGAGAAGCAATAAGAGCAACAAAAGTAGAGGATATTAAAGTTGAATACAAATTAGAAGATGAAAAAGATCTAAAGGAAATCATAAATAAATTGACTGATGAGATGCTTGAATATGCTGGTAAAATGGAATTTGAAAAAGCTGCTGAAATACGTGATAAAATCAAAGAATTAGAAATATTATTAGAAAAATGAACTAATTGTAATTTTTTTATAAATGTGGTATAATCATAGTAAATCTAAATAGGAGATGTAGCAGATGAATAGGAATCTAAATAGCGAGATGGCATTACTCAACGAGTGTCGGGAATGCCAAAAGAAATTGCTTGAACAACTGCCGGGGTTATCACATTTGCAATTAACAGGCATCTGTGGCTCATGCCACGTAGCAGAAGAGATTAGAAAATTGGATAATCCCAATTTTAGGGAAAAGTTTCCGGATGGGGTGGCAAAAGACCTTGGTAAAGCTGGAGAGCCATGACATACTATGTCGTCATGGCTCTCTCTCTTATAAAAATAAAAAATAATATAAATTATTGAAAAACAATAATTATAATGTTAAAATAATAGTAGTTTAAATATAAAATAGGAGAACAAAAGATGTATAAAGAATGCAAATTTGCTAGGAATAAAAATGGAATAACATTATTATCATTGGCAATAATGATAGTTGTATTATTAATATTAGGTTCTATAGGAGTAAATTATAGTGCAAATTCAATAAAACTTGCAAGATTAACTAAATTTACTACCGAATTTGAAATTATAGGTACACAAGTATCAATTGCAAGACAAAATAGAGAATATAATAATTCTTATGAAAATTACGGACTAGATGAATCTGATACAAGAATAAATGAGATTAATGAACTATTAGACAATAAATTAGTAAATGTATTTAATATTCCAGAATCAAATTTAGAGCTATCCAAAAAAAGATTCAAATTCTATTCAGAACAAAACATTAAAGAAAATTTTGATATAGATGGAATTGAACAAGAATTTTTAATTAATATTCAAGATAATATTATAATAAGTTTTGATGGAATAAAATACAAGGGAAAACTTTATAATACTATGGAAGAATTAGAAGAAGATGGTATAGCAAATAACTCTTATAAAATAAAATACCATAAATATGCTAATCCATATATTCCAAAAAACTTTTATTATGTAGGTGGAACATGGGATACTGGTTATGTGATAAGTGATTCTGAAGAAGATAAATATGTTTCAAATCAGAGTAGAGACTTAAATGGAGATATAATGGCATCATGTAAAGGTAACTTATATGTCTGGGTTCCAGTTGTTGAAAAGGATAGTACATATACTTGGGGAGTAGATTGGGCAACTGTAACTTCTGAAACAGATTATACAAATATTGAATTAGCATTAAATGAATATAGAGTAACATATAAAAATAGCAATTTTGTTGATGAATGGTATTATAATGAATTATATTATGCAAATGGCAATATGACAGAACAAGAATATATAAGCTTGTATAACAGTATGTTATCAAGTATATATACAAATCAAGGCTTCTATATAGCAGCATACGAAATGGGAACTGGACTAGCAACTGATGCAGAAGTAGCTTCAAACTTAACAAGAACTTATCAATCAAGTGAAAATAATGATCCATCTTCTATACAAGGAATGCCAAAACCTATAAGTAAAGCAAATGCTGTACAATATACATATATCACACAAAGCCAAGCCCAGATGCTAGCACAAGAACTTAAATATCCAAACATTACAAGTAGTATAATGTTTGGAATGCAACGTGATATACTTAGTATATTTATAGAAAAATTTGATACAAATAATAAAGCTACAATAAAATCTGAATGGATATCAACAAACACCTTTAGCAAATTATGGGGAAATTATTTGAATTCTACTTTTACATTAAATAGAGGATTTTATACAACATCATTTAATCAAGGTGATAATAATGTAACCAAAGTAACATGGAATATATCTTCACAGAACGAAAAAAAAGAATCTGAACAATTGATTCATACAACAGGTGCAAGTGATCAAAATTCTAGTCTAAATATTTATGATTTAGCTGGTAATTTAGCAGAGTTTACTCTTGAAAAATATAAAAACTCATCAGATCCAGCTGCAATATTTGGTGGATGGTCTTATGAAGAAGACTCTGCAAATACTCGTTATATGTTGATTAAACCACATTTTTCAGCAACTTCACGTATTTCATTATGGAAATAATAAAATATAAAAAATTTATAAGAAAGGAAAATGTTAGAACAAATTTATCTAACTAAACAATAAAAAATGAATGACAAAATAATAATAAAAGGAGCAAAGGAACATAATTTAAAAAATATAAATATAGAAATACCAAGAAACAAATTAGTAGTAATAACAGGACTTTCAGGCTCTGGAAAGTCCTCTTTAGCGTTCGATACATTATATGCAGAAGGGCAAAGAAGATATGTAGAAAGTTTATCTTCATATGCACGTCAGTTTTTAGGGTTAATGGAAAAACCAGAAGTGGAATCAATTGATGGATTATCTCCTGCAATATCAATAGACCAAAAAACCACATCAAAAAATCCACGTTCAACGGTAGGGACTGTAACAGAAATATATGACTATATACGTTTATTATACGCTAGAATAGGTACAGCATATTGTCCAAATTGTGGAAAAAAAATTGAGAAACAATCAATAGATCAAATAATAGATAATATATTAATTTTGCCAGAAGGAACTAAAATACAAATTTTAGCTCCAATTGTACGAGGAAGAAAAGGCGAATATCAAAAGCAATTAGAAGATCTAGCAAAACAAGGATTTGTAAGAGTAAAAATAGATAATGAAATTTTTGATTTAACAGATGATATACAATTAGATAGAAAGAAAAAACATAATATAGATTTAATAGTAGATAGATTAGTGATAAAGGAAGATATAAGAAGTAGATTAACTGAATCAGTTGAAACAGCATTAAAATACGCTAATAAATTAGTAAAAGTAGACATTATAGGGGATAAAGAAATACTATATAGTTCAAATTATGCTTGTCCAGATTGTGGCTTTAGCTTTCCTGAATTAACACCTAGAATGTTTTCATTTAATAATCCTTTTGGGGCATGTCCTGAATGTACAGGAATAGGGTATTTAATGAGAATGGATGAAGATTTAATTATTCCTGATAAAAATAAAACTTTATATGATGGTGTAAAAGCATTTGGAGCAAGTACTATGAAAAAGGGCGAAACAATGGCGAAAATGTATTTTGAAAGTATAGCGAATCATTATGGAATAGATATAAAACAACCAATAAAAAAATTGCCAAGAGAATTTTTAGAAAAGATACTATATGGTACAGGAGATGAAGCAATAGATTTCGAATACACTTCATATGCAGGAACAAGAAAATTCACAGCTCCTTTTGAAGGTGTAATACCAATATTAGATAGACGTTATAGAGAAACTAAATCACAAGGAATGAGAGATTTTTATGAATTATACATGAGTGAATCTCCATGTCATATATGTAATGGAGCAAAACTAAAAAAAGAAATATTATCTATAAAAGTTGGAGGAAAAAATATAAATGAATTAACAGAAATGTCTATCAAAAAAATAAAAGATTACCTAAACAATTTATCTCTAAATAAAACAGAAACAATGATAGCAGAAATGATATTAAAAGAAATAGATAAAAGATTACAATTTTTGATAGATGTAGGTCTTGAATATTTAACACTATCAAGAAGTAGTGGAACATTATCAGGTGGAGAATCACAAAGGATTCGTTTAGCAACACAAATTGGTTCAGGTTTAACAGGAGTGTTATATATTTTAGATGAACCAAGTATAGGTTTGCATCAACGTGATAATGAAAAACTTTTATTAACTCTAAAAAAATTAAGAGATTTAGGAAATACTTTAATAGTAGTTGAGCATGATGAAGATACAATGTATGCTGCAGATCAAATAATAGATATTGGTCCAGGAGCAGGTATACATGGTGGAAATGTGATGGCACAGGGAACAGCAGAAGAAATAAAAATGGTACAAGGTTCAATTACAGGTGATTATTTAAGTGGAAGAAAACAAATAAAAGTACCACAAACAAGAAGAAAATTGATAAAAGGAAAAAATATAGAAGTATGCCATGCTACTGAAAATAATTTAAAAAATATTAGTGTAAAATTTCCACTTGGTGTGTTTACTTGCGTGACAGGTGTATCAGGATCAGGAAAAAGTACACTAGTAAATGAAGTACTATATAAAACTATTGCAAAACAATTAAATGGATCAAATGAAAAACCAGGAAAATGTAAAGAAATAAAAGGATTAGAAAATATTGACAAAATAATAAATATAGATCAATCACCAATAGGAAGAACTCCTCGTTCGAATCCTGCAACATATACAGGAACATTTGATTTAATAAGAGATATTTTTGCTGAAACAAATGAAGCAAAAATAAGAGGATATAGTAAAGGAAGGTTTAGTTTTAATGTAGCAGGAGGAAGATGTGAAAGTTGCAATGGAGATGGAGTTCATAAGATTGAAATGCATTTTTTACCAGATATATATGTACCATGTGAAACTTGTAAAGGTAAAAGATACAATAGGGAAACTTTGGAAGTAAAATATAAAGGTAAAGATATTTCGGAAGTATTAGATATGACAGTAGAAGAAGCACTTGAATTTTTTGATAAAATACCAAAAATCAAACAAAAGATTAAAACATTATCAGATGTAGGTTTAGGATATATAAAATTAGGACAACCATCAACAACATTATCAGGAGGAGAGGCACAACGAGTAAAATTAGCTACAGAGTTATCAAAACGTGCAACAGGGAAAACTTTATATATTTTAGATGAACCAACAACAGGTCTTCATATAGCAGATGTACATAGATTAGTTGATATATTACAAAGATTAGTAGATACAGGGAACACAATAATAGTAATAGAACATAATTTAGATTTAATAAAAACAGCTGATTACATTATAGATTTAGGACCAGAAGGTGGAGATAATGGAGGCGAAATTGTAGCATGTGGAACTCCTGAACAAATATGCAAAAATGAAAGAAGCTATACAGGAAAATTTTTAAAAGACAAATATATAAGTTTATAATTAAACAAAAAAGAAAAAGCTATTTTGCATTTCAAAGTAAGAAATACAAAATAGCTTTTAAAATTATCTATTATTGTTTTGGTTGTTGTTTTGGTTATTATTGTTGTTATTATTGTTGCTATTATTTTTATTGTTTTTATTATTTTTTTCAGCCATTAAAAACACCTCCCACTCGAATACAATTATATTTTGTACAGAAAATGCAATAAATATTCAAGCTAAATTGTATTTTTTATATAAATAATGTATAATATTTTTGACAATAAAATAAAATATATTTTAAGTTAAAATAAGAAGGGAATGATACTATAATGGAATTCCAAAATAAAAAATTAGAAGAATTCAACAAATTTTTAAAAAATAGAAAAGTAGCTATAATTGGTTTAGGTGTAAGTAATTTACCATTGATTGATTATTTATATGAAAAAGGTGCAAATGTAACTGTATTTGATGAAAAAACAATAGATGAAATTCCTAAAGAAATTATGGATAAAATAACAAAATATGCATTTAAATTCTCTTTAGGAATTTACTATCTAGAAAAACTATCAGGATTTGATTTAATATTCAGGTCACCAAGTTGCCTTCCAACGATTCCACAATTAGTAGAAGAAGAAAAAAGAGGAGCAATAATAACTTCAGAGATTGAATTAGTAATAAAAATGACACCTTCTAAAGTAATTGGAGTAACAGGAAGTGATGGAAAAACAACAACAACAACCTTAATTTATGAAATCTTAAAACATGCAGGATACAATTGTTTTTTAGGCGGAAATATAGGAGTTCCACTATTTACAAAAATTAAAGATATGAAACCAGAAGACATAGTTATATTAGAATTAAGTAGTTTTCAATTAATGGGTATGGGAATAAGTCCTAATATATCTGTAATAACAAATATTTCCCCAAACCATTTAAATATACATAAAGATTATCAAGAATATATTGATTCAAAGAAAAACATATTTAAATATCAATATCAAGATGATACTTTAGTAATAAATTATGACAATGAAGTAACAAAACATTTTAGTGAAGAGGCGAAAGGAAAAGTAATATATTTTAGTAGTCATGCAAAATTAGAAGATGGCTTTATAGTTGATAATGATATAATTAAAGAATGTGAAGCAGGACTTAGAAAACATATTATAAATGTGAAAAATATAAAATTAAGAGGAATGCATAATTTTGAAAATATTTGTGCAGCATTAGCTGCAACTAAAACACTTGTAGATTCCGAAATAGCAACACAAGCGATTGAAAATTTTAAAGGAGTAGAACATAGATTAGAATTAGTTAAAGAAATTGATGGTGTAAAATGGTATAATGATTCAGTAAGTTCATCACCTACAAGAACTATTGCAGGTTTAAACTCTTATGATGAGCAAATTGTCTTAATTGCAGGTGGATATGATAAAAATTTAGACTATACACCAATAGCAAAACCAATTATCGAAAAAGTAAAAACTTTAATTTTAATTGGTCAAACTTCTGGTAAAATATTTGAAGCTGTAAAGCAAGAGTTAGAAAACCAGAATAAAAAATTAAATATTTATATGTGTAATTCATTAGAAGAAGCAGTGTTAACAGCAAAAAAATCTGCAAAACAAGGACAAATTGTATTATTTTCTCCAGCTAGTGCAAGTTTTGATATGTTTAAAAATTTCGCTGATAGAGGGGAAAAATTTAAGAATTTAGTAAAACAAATCTAGCACAAAATCTCTTTGCAAACATAATATAATGTAAAAGTTTGTAAGGAGGTTTTTATGTATAATAATGAATATGAAGAATACATAACTAATGTATTAGGCATTCGTCCAAAATATGACAGATTAGAATCATCTAGTTTAGAAAATACTATGTATAATAATCAATTTTCAGAAGAAAGTTTTACAGATAGTATCTATGGAAGACAAAATTTTCAAAATAACAATATTTCAAATGAAGAATTAGAAAGATTATATCCTGACTTATATAGATTATTATATCCAATGGTTCAATCAGCTTGTATGAAAAATACAAGACCAATAACAGAAGAAACTATAAATAATATGGTAGAAGAAATTTATTCAAACTTTGTATGTGATGATACTAAAATTGTTAATATTAATTTAAATAATGATGTAAGAAGTAGCAAAAACGAAGTAAAAAGCAATGTTAGCAAAGAAAATACAAATAAGACAGATTTAAATAGAAGTGACAAGCAAGAAACTAGAAATTTAGAAACAGAAGATCGACAATTTAGACCAAATAACCATGTATTAAATGATTTAATACGAATATTATTGATCAGAGAATTAATTGGTAGACCTGGAGTGTTTCCACCATTTAGACCAGGATTTCCTGGAGGAAGACCTCCACAGAGACCACCAATGAGACCTCGATATGATGAAGATTACTTTTTATATTAATATCTATAATAAAATAGTGAGATGCCTCTAAAGAAATTTAGTAGGAGCTCGCTTTATTTTATATATTTTGCATATTTACATTAAATTTTATGCATATATTTTATTTTTCTGATTAAAATATATAAAGACAACTTTGAAATCTACAGATATATTTGGACAAGAAAGGATGAATGAAATGAAAGTAAAAGATTGTATGTGTAACGAAGTTTGTTGTGCAAAACCAGAAACTACTATTTATGATATAGCAAAATTAATGCAAACTAATAAAATAGGTTGCGTTCCTATTTGTGACCAAAATAATTGTGTAGTTGGACTAATTACTGATAGAGACATTTTATTAAGAGGAGTTGCTTGTGATAAAGATGCAAAAACAACTCCTATATCAGAGATTATGACAACTAATGTTTGTTGTTGTGATTCTAATGAAGAAGTTAATGAAGCAGAAAGAAAAATGTCTGAAAATCAAATAAGAAGATTACCAATTGTAGAGAATAATAAAATAGTAGGAATATTAACAATAGGCGATTTAGCACATTGGGACAAAGAATTAGGAAAGCAGGAAGTATGTACTACTATAGAAAATATTTGTTATTGTGATGGACAAGCAAAAAATGCACAATAATCTAAAATAGTGTAGGAGGATAATGAAGTGGCTGAAAATGTAAGATATTGGTCAAATGTATTTAAACGCATATTTTACATTGCTTTAATAATACTAGGATTTTATTTAGGATATAAGTGTGCAGTATTTTACATGCCATTTCTTATCGCCTTTATAATTTCATTGATAATGGAACCTGCAATAAGATTTATAATGAGGAAATTTAAACTAACTAGAAAATTAAGTTCAATAATAATATTTATAATAACATTTGGAATTATAATAGGCGGAGTTATATGGGGAATAGCCACATTAGTTGCAGAATCTGCTAATTTATTACAAGGATTAAATAATTATACAGAAAAAGCATACATACAAATACAAGAAATTATAAATAATTTAGATATTTCAAAAATAAAATTATCAAATGAATTACTAGAAATTTTGCAAAATTCAACTGGAGAAATTTTAGCTAATTTATCTGCATGGGCTAGTAGAACATTAAGTAAAACAGTTGATATAGTAACACAAATACCCACGATAGTTATTTATTTAGTAATAACAATTTTAGCATTATATTTTATATGTATAGACAAAATATATATTTTAGATCTAGCTGAACATCATATGCCAAGAAGTTGGGTAAAAAAAGTTGGAAAGCATATAAGAGAAATTACGCAAAGTTTAGGAGCTTATTTAAAAGCTGAAGTTATTTTAGTTTTTGTATCGTTTGTTATATCTTTAGTAGGTTTTTATATTTTTATGTTTGTAGGATTAAATGTAAAATATCCTCTTCTTATTGCTATAATAACAGCTTTTATTGATGCATTACCAATACTAGGTTCAGGCACAGTAATGGTACCATGGGCAATAATGTCAGCTATTGATGGAGACTTAAATCTGGGAATAGCAATTGTAGTACTTTGGATTATAATGTGTATTGTAAGACAATTTTTAGAACCTAAAGTAGTAAGCAATAAAATAGGAATTCATCCAATTTTTACATTAATTGCAATGTATACAGGTTTTAAATTAATAGGAGTATTAGGAATGCTTGTAGGTCCTATTATTTTAATTATTATGAAAAATATTTTTTCAACTTTGATAGAACAAGGAGTTATAAAAACAATTTTAGATAAGAATTAATATAATTATAATTTAAAATGAAAATTACTGACTTGTATGTTAAGATTTATACAAGTCAGTAAAATTAATTAATTTAATGTAAATATTATTATAAAATAGCACTAGTAGGAATATATGTATCTTGAGGTGGTAAAACGAATTCTTCTTCTGGTTTAGAAATTTTATTTAAAGACGTAATTTTAATAATTGGTATATCTTGGTTATGATATTTTCCTTTAGTAATAGTACCTATTACTTCAACCCATATTCCATCATCAAATTCTTTTATTTCACTATATTCACATAAAAAACCTACTACATATGCTTGAGAATCTATAAGCATATTTCTTGCAAGAACAAATTGATTATCTGAAAAATCAATTACCCTATATACATATCCAGAAAATTTAATTTCTTTACCTACATAAGAATCAGTATCATTATGTACAGCTTGTAATATATTAGTATAATTATCTGGTTTTATTTCTGTAACATTTGAATGTTGTATTTCATCAGAAACTCTAAATAGACCATTAGATGCAAAAAGAAGTTTATATATAGATAAAATAAAAATTCCTAAAACAATTAAACCCATTATTATTAAAATAATTTTAAACCACAATTTTCCATTAATTTTAACATTATAAATAAACATATTATTCTCCTATCCATTAAAAATAAAAATTTTATTAATAAAATATATGTGAATAAGTTTAATATATTCAAATAAAAACATGAAATCTATGTAAGATCAGATTCCATGTTTTTATTAATGATGTAAAAATTACCCATTATATATTGAAAAAAAAGCAAAATAATGATATATTATCCACATATAAAATCAATTTGAAAGGAAGTTTAATGATGAGTATATTTAGCAAAATATTTAAATCATATAGTGAAAAAGAAGTAAAAAGAATTTTACCAATCGTAGAAAACATAAATAATTTAGAAGAAGAAATTTCAAAATTAACAGATAAAGAATTAAGAAATAAAACAGAAGAATTTAAAGAGCAATTAAGAAACGGAAAAACACTAGATGATATATTACCAGAAGCATTTGCAGTAGTTAGAGAAGCATCTAAAAGAGTATTAGGAATGAGGCATTTTGACGTACAATTAATAGGTGGAGTTGTATTACATCAAGGAAGAATTGCAGAGATGAAAACTGGAGAGGGGAAAACGTTAGTTGCAACTTTACCAGTATACTTAAATGCTCTAACAGGTAAAGGAGTTCATGTTATTACAGTTAATGATTATTTAGCCAAAAGAGATAGTGAGTGGATGGGAAAACTATATAAGTTTCTAGGTTTATCAGTAGGTTTAGTAATTTCAAGAATGAATCCAAAAGATAAACAAAAAGCCTATGCATGTGATATTACATATGGAACAAATAATGAATTTGGATTTGATTATTTAAGAGATAATATGGTTATATACAAAGACCAATTAGTACAAAGAGGATTAGCATATGCTATAGTAGATGAAATTGATAGTATTCTCATAGATGAAGCGAGAACACCACTTATAATATCAGGTAGAGCAAATCAATCTTCTGACTTATATAAAAAAGCAAATGATTTTGTAAAAAAATTAAATGCAAAAGTAATTGTAGAAGAAAATGTAAAAGATTTTGAACAAGCAGAAGATAATGAAAATTATGATTATATAGTTGATTTAAAAGCAAAATCAGCATCTTTAACACAGAAAGGAATAAAAAAAGCTGAACAAGAATTTAAATTAGAAAATTTTAACGATATAGAGAATTCAACTTTAGTTCATCATGTTAATCAAGCATTACGTGCGCATGGTATTATGAAAAAAGATATCGATTACATTGTAAAAGATGGAGAAGTACTAATAGTAGATGAGTTTACAGGACGTATTATGTATGGTAGAAGATATAATAATGGTCTTCATCAGGCAATAGAAGCTAAAGAACATGTAAAAATAGCTGATGAGTCTAAAACATTAGCTACCATAACATTCCAAAACTATTTTAGAATGTATGAAAAATTATCAGGAATGACAGGTACAGCATTAACAGAAGAAGAGGAATTCCAAGAAATATATAATTTGGATGTAGTCTCAATCCCTACAAATAAACCATTAATTAGAATCGACCAAAATGATGTAATATATAAAAATGAAAAAGCCAAATATAATGCAATTGTTGAGAGTATAAAAGAAAGCAATAAAAAAGGTCAACCAGTGCTTGTGGGAACAATATCAATTGAAAAATCTGAAAAATTAAGTAGAATATTAAGTAAAGAAGGAATAAAGCATGAAGTGTTAAATGCTAAATTTCATGAAAAAGAAGCAGAAATCATAGCACAAGCAGGTAAGTTTGGTGCTGTAACTATTGCAACTAATATGGCAGGACGTGGTACTGATATTATGCTAGGCGGAAATAGTGAATTTTTGGCAAAACAAGAAATGCGTAAAAACAAAATATCAGAAGAATTAATAGAGGAATCAAACACATATTATGAAACTGAAAATGAAGAGATATTACAAGCTAGAGATACATTTAAAGAACTGGAAAATAAGTTTAACCAGCAAATAAAAGAAGAAAAAGACAAAGTAATTAAAGCTGGTGGATTAAAAATTATAGGAACTGAACGTCACGAGTCAAGAAGAATTGATAATCAATTACGTGGTCGTAGTGGACGTCAAGGAGATCCAGGAGAATCTAAATTCTATATAGGTTTAGATGATGATTTAATGAAGATATTTGGTGGAGATGCAATAACAAAAGTATTTAATTCACTTGGAGTAGATGAAAATATGCCAATAGATTCAAAAATTATATCTAATTCTGTAGAATCAGCTCAAAAGAAAGTAGAAGGACGTAATTTTACTATTAGAAAAAATGTATTAAAGTATGATGATGTAATGAATACACAAAGAGAAATAATCTATAAACAAAGAAGGCAAGTATTAGATGGTGAAAATTTAAGTGGTAATATTGCTAAAATGATAGATTCAGTTGCAGAAAACATCGTTCTTACATATTACAATGGAGATGAGCATGTTGATGAAATAAATTTTCAAAGCTTAGGAACAGATATAAGAAATACTTTTGGAATAGAAGTATATGAAGATGCAAAAGAATTTATCAAACAGAATTTTAAAGATAGCAATATTGTAATAGAAGAATTAAAAAAACAAGCACATAAACATTATGAAGCAAAGGAACTTGAAATTGGAAGTGAACATTTAAGAGAATTAGAAAGAATTGTAATGTTAAAGGTTGTAGACCAAAAATGGATGGATCATATAGACAGTATGGAGGAATTAAAAAATGGTATAGGTCTTCGTGCATATGGACAAAAAGATCCTGTTGTGCAATATCGAATTGAAGGATTTGATATGTTTGAACAAATGATAGAAGATATCAAATTAGATGTAGTTAAAATGCTTATGAATTTGCGCAAGCAAGAAGAAGTGCGAAGAGAGGAAACAGCAAAAATTATGGGTGCAGCTTTACAAACTTTACAAGGTTTAGATAATAATGGTAAAAAAATGCAAGATAATACTAATTCAGACGCAACTGTTAATAAAACTGTTGTAAATCAAGAACCTAAAGTAGGTAGAAATGAACCATGCCCATGTGGAAGTGGTAAGAAATACAAAAACTGCTGTGGAAGAAATCAGTAATATCAATGCTTTTAGAGATTGGTAAAGTAAACATAAATATGAAAACACACTAAATTGTTTGCATTTTGTTTGCAAAATGTTTTCATAGGTCTATTTAAAATCTTTGAAATACTTGAAAATAAAGAATTACAGAGTTGCAAACAAAGTGAATAGAAATTATAGAAATGTTATCATTCGTGGTAGCATTTCTTTTGTTTACATTCGAATTTTGAAAGGAGAATGTAAAATGTCAAATGTAACAATTCAAAAGAGAGGAAAATACTATCAATACAAATTTGAAATTGCAAAAGTTGATGGTAAAAGAAAATTTTTAAACAAATCAGGATTCAAAACAAAAGCTGAAGCAGAAAAAGAAGGAATAATTGCATATAATGCTTATATTAATACAGGACATGATTTTGAACCAAGTGATATGAATTATTCAGACTTGTTAGATTATTGGATAGAAAAATATTGCTATGTTAATTTAAAATATCATACTATAGAGGCTTATCAAAGTATTATTAAAAATCATATTAAGCCTAATATTGGATTTTATAGATTATCACAAATTACAAGAGCAATGTTACAAGAATTTATTAATCAAATATATATTAATAAATCATTTAGTAAAAATTTTTTGAATAATATAAAAAAAGTTATAAAATGTTCAATGAATTATGCATATGAATATGATTATATAAAAATAAATCCTGCAATAGGATTAAAATTACCTAAATATGATATTCCACCAAAAGATCCAGCCCATATATTTACTAATGAAGAAATTAATATGATATTAGAAAGATTTAAAAATAATCATTGTGTTTACTATGCATTTCTTACTGCATATTGTACTGGATTAAGAGTTGCTGAAGTATTTGCATTAACTTGGAATGACATAGATTTCAGGAATAAAACAATTAGCGTAAATAAAAACATACTAAAAAAGAATCAAAATGGTGCTACAAAGAAAAGACATATAAGTGGTAATTCAACAACAGTATGGTATTTTGGAACTTGTAAAACACAAACAAGCTATAGAACTATACCAATAGGAGATACTTTATTAAATGCACTTAAAACTTATAAGAAAGAGCAAGAAGAAAATAAAATTAATTATGGTGATACATATATGAAACATTATAAAAAGAGTGTTATTAATTCATATAATAACAAAACAGAAACAAAAATTGTAAATGCATATTCTGAAATTGATGTAGCATTAGAAGAAGTAGATTTTGTTTTTGTAAAGAAAAACGGAGTATATGAAGGTACAGATAGTTGTAAATATCCTTTTAAAGTAATTCATTATGAATTGGGAATACCTTGCAGATTTCACGACTTTAGAGATACTCATGCGACTAGACTTATTGAGTCAGGAGCAGATATAAAGGCAGTTTCAAAAAGACTAGGACATAGAAATATTGATATAACATATAACATTTATGTAAGAGTAACGGAAAAAATGGAAAATGAAACAGCAAATAAATTTGAAGAAATATGCAATTTTTTATAAAGATAATAGTTGAAAGATATATTAAATATAATAAAATTTTACAAAAATGATTGACAATTTATGTAAATGATGATATAAAATAAGTGTATTCAATAAGAATATAACTGAAAAATTAAATATAGATATTTCCCTGTTGTAGGTTGAGCCACTATGTAACTTGATGATAAAATAGCGGTTGATTTTAAAAATCCAAAAAGTACTTCGCAAGAAAATACTTTGCCCTACTGATCGGAAGCCAGAAGTATAAGGGGCCCTTTTGTTAGTTTCGTAGGCCTGAGTTGGTTTTTATAATTCTTACAGTTATAATATAATAATCTCCAACAAATAGATAGAAGTAATATGAAGTCGTAAGTGCTACAGATGTCTTATTTAATTCACAGTAAACAATTATATAATAATGTCCAAAAACAGAAATGTATTGGGATTATTAAAAGTTACTTTTTATAAAAAAAGTACATTTGTTTATTGAGGATTAAATAGACTTCTGAATATCTCTTATGACTTTTTTGATATTCAAAAAAGTTAAGAAAAATTTTATGCAAGTATGCAAAAATTTTTCAGTAAGAGTAAACGGAACTTCTGTATCATTTAATGGCTTTTTAGGGAGATATTTTTAATATATAGATATGATATAAGGTTTCGTTTAGTAAAAAAGCGAAGCCTTTTTTCTTGTTATGCTACTTGCTAGAAAGGAGGAAAACATGGAGGATTTAAAAATTATTAATGCAGACAACTTATTATACACAACACTTACTGAAAGTGAATTTATAGTTGATGAAATATTACCTGTTGGACTTCATATATTCTGTGGAGCACCAAAAGTAGGAAAAAGTTGGTTGATGCTTGATTTATGTATTAAAGTTTCAAAAGGCGAAGAATTATGGGGCTTAAAAACAAATAAATGTGATGTTTTATATTTAGCACTTGAAGATACACATCAAAGATTACAAAAAAGATTATTTAAATTAACTGATGATATAGATTCTAATTTTCATATAGCAATAGAGTCAAACAAAATTACAAATGGATTAGTAATGCAATTAGAAAATGCTATAAAACAATATCCTAATATAAGATTAGTTGTTATAGATACTCTTCAGAAAGTAAGAAAACAAAATAATGATATTAATTATTCTGCTGATTATGGAGAAATGACAACATTAAAAGAATTTGCAGATAAAAATAAATTAGCAATTATATTAGTTCATCATTTGAGAAAACAAGATGATAGTGATGTTTTTAATAAAATATCAGGTACAACAGGAATAATGGGGAGTAGTGACACAACATTTATATTAGAAAAGAAATCTAGAGATGATTCAGTTGCAACATTATTTGTAACTGGTAGAGATGTTGAATATCAAACATTTACATTAAGGTTTGAAGAATGTAGATGGAATTTAATAGAAAGGTCTTTTCAAAAAGAACTTGAAATAAAAAATGCTCCAGAGATAGTAGGTAACGTTATATCTTTTATCAATGAAAAAGAAATGTGGCAGGGAACTGCAACAGAGTTATTGGAAATATTAAATAAAAAAGATATAACACCACAATATCTTACTAAAGTTCTAAACGAATATAGTAAAACAATTTTATTATCTAATAAAATAAGTTTTACAACATCAAGGACAAGCACAGCTCGTTTAGTAACTTTAAGGAAAGATATTGATAAAGCTACAGAGCTTAGCTAAAAATGACATTAGCATTTATGATAATGTCATCAATGACAATGATGACGCTAAAAGTATGTAGCGATAGAATTGTCATTGAAGGAAGTCCAGATGGAAAATCTGGCACACCAACTTTTGTAAAAAGTGTAGTGTGTTACACTCATAAATGCGATTTTGAAAAATTGAGTAAAACTGAATTAGCAGATATTATAAAAATTTTTCAAAAATAGGATGAGTGATTTTTTACTTGCTAAAAGTAAAAAGCACTCAGACGGATAAGCATATGAGTGTTATCACGTTTTGATTTTAAATAAATAAAATGCAAATTAAAAATTGAACAAGTGTGTCATAGTAATTTCATCGTCATTATCGTCATCAAAACGTGTGCTACAAAGAAATGCAATAAATGAAGGGAGAATAATATATGGCATATACAATATTGAGATTTAAAAAGGATAAAGGAGGAGCCGTAGCTGGGTGTGAAAGACATAATGAGAGAAAAAAGGAGGCATATAAAAGCAATCCAGATATAGATGTAAATAAATCACAATATAATTATCATACAGTACAAGCACCACAATACACATATTCAAGGAAAATAAAAGACTTGATAAAGAAATATGGGTGTAAAGTTAGAAAAGATAGTGTGAAATTGGTTGAAACTTTAATTACAGCTACCCCAGAGTTTATGAATAAATTAACTGAAAAAGAAAAAAGAGAATATTTTGAAAGGGCAACAGAATTTATTAAACAGGAAATAGGAGAAGATAGAATAATATCAGCAGTAGTTCATATGGATGAGGCAACTCCACATATGCATTTGGCATTTTGCCCAATAAATAAAGATGGAAAATTATCAGCTAAAAGTATACTGGGAAATCAAAAGTCACTATCACAGTGGCAAACAAAATTCTATGAATTCATGCATGAAAGATGGAAGGAGCTAGAGAGAGGAAGATCAGCACAAGAAACTAAAAGAAAGCATATTCCAACATGGTTATTTAAAATGGCAGATAATCTAGATTATTTATATCACAAATTATCTAACGTAATAGAAAACATTAATTTAATTGGTATGAAAAAAGACAAAGCAGAGGCAATTGAATTATTATCTGAGTTTGTACCAAAAGCTCAAAAATTTTCAGCTAAAGTGAATTCATATAAAGATTATATTAGAGAGTTGGAAATTAAGGTAATCAATCAAAAATACGATAACAAAGAACTTATGGAAGAAAATAATGAATTGAAAAAAGAAATGGGAGATAAAGAATTTGAAACTAGCATGAAATTAATGAATATGCAAAATCAAATTAAGAAGTATGAAAAATATATAAAGAAAATTCCAAAAGATGTCCTTGATGAAATTGATAGAAAAGAACGAGAACATAATTATAAAGATAAGGAGATGGAAAGATAATGAAAACAAATGTAATTGAAGAAAAAATGATTTATACAACACATGAAGTTGCAAAAATACTTCATTCAAGTCCAAATTATATTTATGAATTAATCGAAAAAGGTAAATTAAAAGCGATAAAGTTAAAAAGCTTTAAAATAAGAAAATCTGCTGTTGAAGAATTTTTAAAAGAAAATGAAGGAAATGATCTATCAGATATTGATAATATTAAAAAGATAATAACTAATAATGAAGAAGGACAGTAAGGTATGGGAAATGTTACTATTCAAAAAAGAGGAAAATATTATCAATATAAATTTGAAGTATCAAAAGTAGATGGAAAAAGAAAATTTATAAATAAATCTGGGTTTGAAACAAAAGATGAAGCTATAAAGGCAGGAAATATAGCATATACAGAATATTTAAATACAGGATTAGTATTTAAGGAAAAAGAAATATCATTTAGTGATTATTTAGATTATTGGTATGAAAACTATTGTGAAGTAAATTTAAAATATAATACAAGAAGAACTTATAAAACAATAATGGATAAGTATTTGAAAAAGGAACTTGGAAAGTATAGATTGAATTCTTTAACAAGTGTTAAATTAAATTCATTTATAGTTGATTTGTGTAATAGATATAATTATAAAAAATCTTATTATAGTAATATTTTAAAAGTTCTAAAGAATTGTTTTAGAGTTGCAACTGATGTATATGGTTTTATAAAGTATAATCCAACAATTACCTTGAAACTTCCTAAAATAGAAGATAACAATGAATTTGAAAAACATTTGTATAATAAGCAAGAAATAAATAGAATTTTAGAGAGATTTAAAAATGATGACACATTTACATGTGCATTTATTACAAGTTGTTTTACAGGAATGAGAACAGGAGAAGTATGTAGCTTAACATGGGAAGATATTGACTTTAAGAATAGAATTATAAATGTAAAACATACAGTGTATGATAAGCCAAAAGATGAAAAAGGTAGATGGTATATTGGAACAACAAAAACAAAACAGGGAACTAGACAGGTTAATATGTGTAAAACTTTATATAATGCATTGTTAAATTATAAAAAGAAACAAAAATATTTAAAGAAAATGTATGGAAATCAATATATGAGTTATCATTTTGAGGATGTTAAAAATAAATATGGAAAAGTTGTAGAAAAACGTATTGTTCAAAATCAAAATAATATTTTACAAATAAATAATGCAAATATGGTATTTGTACGAGAAAACGGTAAATATGTTGGAAGAAATATTTTGAACTATCCATTTAAGATAATTCATAAAGAGCTTGGAATTGAAAATTGTAGATTTTATGATTTAAGAGGTAGTTATGCAACTACAATTTTAAGAAATGGCGTCGAAATAAGAGATGTTGCAGATATTTTAGGACATAAATTTATTGAAACTACTGAAAATTTTTATATCTTAAGTACAGATGAGAATAAAAAGGATGTAAGTGATGTTTTTGATAATCTTATGAGTTCAGATACAATTAATGAAATTATTAAATATGAGATAGCTTATTAAGAAAATAAAATTTATTATATAGATAAACTAATTTTGGTAGATAAACTAATTTTGGTAGAACTATTGCAATATTATGTAAAATATGCTATAATTTAGCTAGGTCTGTTTTGAAAATGCAACTTTATAATTAACATCTTAGAAAAACACAAGGAGGAAATAAGGATGAAATCAATTGCAAAGCTTATACCTGAAGAAGAAACTTGCATTTTTGGCTTCGTAAGTAATATAAAGAATACGAAGTATATGCTTTTTCTTATGGTAAGAGAAGAAACAGGAGAAATACAGGTTAGTATTGACAAGTCAGAGAACCCTGAGGTTTTTGCTGCCGCAGAAGGATTGACTAGAGAATCTACTGTAACAGTATATGGAAAGATGGTCTTAAATACTCATGTAAGAAATGGTGGGAAGGAATTTATTCCTACTAAACTTGAAGTTGAGACTATTGCAAATCCGTTGCCTATAGGAGAGGAATCTGGAAAATCTGCACAAATTGAACACAGAGCATTAAGTATGCGTTTTGCCAAAAATCATCTCGCTATGCAAGTAGCTTCAGCAGTTGAGATGGCTATTTACGCTTATTGGAGCCAAAATGAATACACTGTTATTCACACTCCGAAGCTTTTAGGTACACCATCTGAATCTGGAGCAGAGCTTTTTAAGCTTGAGTATTTTGGAAGCGAAGCATATTTGGCTCAGAGTAATCAACTGTACAAACAGATGGCTATTCAGGCAGGATTTAGAAAATTTGCTGAAATCGGACCTTCTTTCAGAGCTGATAACTCTAATACGAGCAGACATCAGACGGAATTTACTACTGTTGACTGTGAAATCGCAGGTCCAAGAAGCGTAGAAGAGGTTATGGCTGAACAGGAAAAACTTATTAAATATGTATTTGAAAGTTTGATGGCACAGCGAGAACTTGTCAATAAGGTCAAGGAAAAATTTGGTGTAGAAATTGAAAAACCGATTTTTACAAGAATGACTTTTAAAGAGGCTAAAGAAATCTTGAAGAAGATTGGAGTTTTCGAAGAAAGCGCCAAAGATTTCTCTCCTGAAGAAGAAAGACAGATTTGTCGTTATGCTCTTGAAAAGTTTGGAGCACAGTTTGTGTTTGTGACAGAGTATCCGATTTCTGTGAGACCTTTTTATCACAAGAGACATTCTGAAACAACAACCGAGTCATACGACTTACTGTTTAACGGAACCGAAATCACCACGGGTGCTGTAAGAGAACACAGACCCGAAATATTGGTAAAGCAGATCAGAGAAAAAGCTGAAGAGCTTAATTCTCCTAATTTAGAAAAATCATTGGAATCATATATTGAATTTTTCAACTATGGTTCTGTGCCACACGGTGGATTTGGAATGGGAGAAGCAAGATTTATTCAGCAGTTACTCAAAGCAGAATCTATTGAGGATGTAGTATTCCTTTCTAGAACACCTAACAGACTTTATCCATAAGTTGCATTAGTTACGAATTGTAACAACATAATTCCCAATGCATACCATTTGGTGTGCATTGGGAATTTCTTTTTTTATATAAATTAAGGATAAAGTATTGAAAAATTATGTAAAACATGATATAATGTCTCCCAAATTTATAATTAGGGGGTAAAGTATGATAACAGAGCCAAATACTTGGAAAAATCCAAACAAACATTATTTAGAAGCGTTAAGAAACAAATGGTACAGACAGTTGATTTTATTGGAAAATTTAATTACGGAAGAAACAATGAAATTTTATGAAAAAAAGGGTATTATTACTATGCATTTGCCTGTTACAACAGGATCAATTTCAAGTCCAATGGGAAGAGGAAGTGATTCGATTCCTGTAAAAGTTAAGTTACAAGGTGTAGAAACATATTTAGCAGATTCTATGCAATTTTTATTAGAATATGGATGTAGACTAACAGAAAAAGGTTGCTATTATGTAATGCCATCTTTTAGAGGTGAAAATGCAGACGAAAGACATTTGTGCCAATTTTATCATAGTGAAGCAGAAATCCCAGGAACTTTAGAAGATATTATGAAGCTTGTTGAAGAGTATATTAAATATTTATCTAAAAGAATATTGGAAAGAATGGGTAAGGTATTAGAAGAAAATATAGGCGATATTAGTCATATTGAGAAAATAGCTAATTATAAAGGAAGTTTTAAGAAAATAACATTTGATGAAGCTGAAAAAGTTTTAAAAGAAAAATATCCTAATAAGATAAAAGAGTTTATTGAATACGAAGATGGATGGAGAAACATTACAAGAAAGGCTGAAAAAGAATTAATAGATATATATGACGGAATTGTTTGGATAACTAATTATGATGAATTAACAGTTCCGTTTTATCAAAAATTAGATTCAAATATTAAAGGAACAACAAGAAATGCAGATTTACTAATGGGAATTGGTGAAACAGTAGGTTGTGGAGAAAGGCATGAAACAGATAGCGAATTAATAGAGTCATTAGAAAGGCATTGTGTTAATCCAAATGAATACGAATGGTATATAGAAATGAAAAAACATTACCCATATCAAACATCTGGCTTCGGAATGGGAGTAGAAAGATTTTTAATGTGGGTATTAAAATCAAAGGATATAAGAAATTTTCAACTTTGTTTGAGATTTAATGGAGAAAATATTTTACCATAATAATGGAGGAACTAAATTGATAGTATTAAAAAATTGCCTATTAGATGAAGAATTAAAAGATATAATGATTATTAATGATAAGATAGTGAAAATGGGTGATATAAGAGTAGAATGTCTTGAACATATATTTAAAGAATTAATTGTTATAAATGTTGAAGGGAAGAGAATCATTCCAGGTTACATTGATAATCATGTACATATTATTGGCGGTGGAGGAGAAAGTGGTTTTAGTTCAAGAGTTCCTGAAATTAACTTTTCATCTATTATAAGTAATGGGGTGACTACGTTAGTTGGGGTTTTAGGAACAGATTCGGTAACCAGAAGTATAGAGAATTTGGTAGCTAAAACAAAAGCACTTAATGAAGAAGGTATTACTGCTTATTGCTTAACAGGAGCCTATGAATATCCGTCACCAACAATTACAGGAAAGATTCAAAATGATATAGTTTTTGTGAAGGAAATTATTGGAACAAAAATTGCTATTTCAGATCATAGATGTTATAACCCAAGTGAAGAAGATTTAATAAAAATTTTGTCAGAAACAAGAATTGCAGGCTTGATTAGTCAAAAAAAGACAAGTGTAAATTTTCATGTTGGCTGGGGTAAAGGTAATATGAATACAATAATAGATATACTAGAAAAGACGAATATACCCAAGGAATTAGTAAGACCAACTCATATTTCAAATAATGAAATGAATTTTAAACAGGCATTAAGACTTGCTAAAGCAGGGAGTTATATTGATATAACAGCGGGAAAAGATATTGAAAAAACAGTGAAATATATTTTAAAAGTAATAAAAAATGGATGTATAGATAAGTTAACAATGTCCTCTGATGCGAATGGCTCTGTCCCTAATTGGAATCAAGGTAAATGTATTGGAATTACAGCACATACAATGGATGGAATGCATAAAATTATAAAAAAATTAGTTCTAGAAAATAATGTTTCGCTTAAAGATGCTTTAAAAATTTTGACAATTAATCCTGCAAATGCGTTGGGATTAGACAATAAAGGAATAATCGGAGAAAATAAAGATGCAGATTTAATTATTTTAGATGATAAATACAATATAGATACGGTTATTGCTCTTGGAAAGATTGTAGTGCAAAATAAAGAGATAAAGGTAAAGGGAAGATATGAAAAATAAAGAAAGTATTGTTGAAGAAGTTATAGAATATAGGAAAAAATTTTTTAATGAAAAAAATTTTGAAAAGTATAACGATATATTAGATAAAATGCAAATACCAGAAAAATTTGATTATTTAGATTGCATACCTGAAGTTTTTTCTAGTTTAAAATATGAAGATATAAAAAAATTCAAAAATGATAGATATAATTTATTGTATAAAGAAGTGAAAGATTATGTTGACAGTAAATTGGAAAAAATATTTGATCTGGATAATGTGATTATTTTGGTTCATCCTTTTTATCCAGAATTAAGACATGCAAATTTTTTAATAGAATTTCAAGAATATTATAATAAATATATAGAATATGAAGGAAAAATTGAAGAATTATTATCTAAATCTGAGAACAATATTATATTATTTGAAAGTCCAGATAACTTTGCGAGATATACATATAGTTTTATTAATTTTGGTAGCATAAAAAAGGTTTTATTTACGGAACATTCTACAGGAAAGATATTAAGCCACGAAAATATAAGTGATTTGAACTTTTTAAAAAATAAAGAAATTAAAATATGTGGATGTTATGGTGACAATTGTATTGTAGATGTTGAAAAACAATTACAGGACTTAAATGTTAATATATGTAGAGAAGAAAGTATGATTTTAAATCGTGCATTGAAAATTTAGGAGGTATGTATGAAAAATGTTATATTAGTTGGAGGTGCAACAGGAAGAGAACATGCTATTGCAAAACAGTTTTATGAAGAAGGATATATATTATCTGCGATATTGTGGGCAGATAATCCATTTATAGAAAAATTATGTACAGGCAAATATTTAAAAATCAATTTGGATGATGTTGAAAATGTTTATAAAGCTATAATTGAAATCAATCCAGATTATGTTGTTATTGGACAGGGAGAAGTTATTCAAAGAGGATTGTGTGATATGTTGAAGGCAAAAGGAATAAAATGTATTGGACCTTCAAAAAAATTAGCTCAATTAGAAGGATCTAAAACATTTTGTAGAGACTTATTAGCAGAAATTGATGATTCTTTAAATCCTAAACATAGAGATTTTTATACTTTTTCTGAAGAACTAAAGGAATATATATACAATTTTAAAACTAAAATAGTTGTAAAATGTGATGGTGTTATTACTGGACCTAGAGTAAGAATTTATGAAAATAGTGAGAAAGAAGAAGCTTTAAAAAATGCAAATAATTGGTTAGAAGATTATGGACATATTATAGTTGAAGAATTTATAGATGGACATGAAGTTGCAATTATGAGTTATACAGATGGAAAAAGTTTAATTCATACTCCGGTATTTAAAAATCATAAAAGAGTTGGAGAAGACAATGTTGGAGAAAATACATCAGGTATGGGAACTATAACAGGAAAAGAATGCTTTCCATATATAAGTGAAAAAGCAGAAAAAAAGATGCATGAAATTACTGAAAAAGTAATGAAAACAATTAATGAAAAATGTGGTGAAAAGTACCTTGGAAGTTTATATGGAGAATTTTTAGTTAATGGTGATGAAGTTAAAGTAATTGAGTACAACTGTAGATTTGGTAATCCGTCTTCTATGAATATATTAAATATTATGAAAATAAGTTTCCCTAATTTATGCGAACACATATTGAGTGGAAAAATAGATGAATTAGAAGATGTATTTGATGAAGATAATGTTAGTTTATCAGCATATGTTGTACCTAAAGATTATACAGTAAATAAAAAACATGTAGGAGATGAAGTTGAATTTTCAGAAATTAATAATGATTTATTTTATTGTGGTAATATGAAATATGAAAATGGTAAATATTATTTAAAAAATAGTAGAGCATTTGCTGTCTGCGCTAAAGCTCCAAGTATTAAAGAAGCAAGAGAAATTGTTTATAGAGAATTAGAAAAAGTTAAAGGTAATATTTATTATAGAAAGGATATTGGAAATGCAAATTAAAAAAATTGGTTTTGATTTAGATGGAGTAATATTAGATAATACTACATTTAAAAAAGAAAATTATAAAAAAGTATATAATTTAGATTTTGAGAATTGGCAATTATCTGCTAATATAATAGATGAGTTTGTTCCTGATAGAGATATGAGAAGAAAAATAGGTGCTTTGGCAAGTACTAGAAATTTTACAAAATTGTTAGATAAAAATTGTATTGAAATATTAAATGATTTATATAATAAGAATTATGAATTATATATAGTTAGTAGAAGAGGTTTATCAGATAATGGTCAAAAAGCTGCGTGGGAATCAATAAATGAATTAAAACTTGAAAAATATTTTAAAGAAATAATTTTTTGTGAAAATGAAAAAGATAAAATTGATGCAATTATTAATAAAGATATAGATGTATTTTTTGATGATAGAATGGGAGTTATAGAAGGAATATTAGGAAAAACAAGAATCTCAGTTTTATTTGATAGTTTTGATTTAGTAGCTAAAAATAAATTAAAAGTTAAAGATGATATTAAAGTTATTAAAGATTTTAAAGGGATTGGAGATTTAATTAAAGAAAATGAATAAATTAATGGAATATGTTAAAAGAATTGAAGATGCTTTAGGAAAGAAAATAGAAGATGCTGAAATTGTATCTGAATCTAATAATATAGTTATAAAATTTGCTAGTGATGGCAAAGTATATTTTGCTAAATTTTATAAAAATAAAGGAACACATGTAGATAATGAAGTAATGTTATATAGTTGTCTTCCAGAAGAAGGAAAAAAATATTTAAAAGTATTAAATTATTCTAATTTTGATTTAAATGAAGATGAAAAATTTGCCATATTTGAAGAAGTAAAAGGTAGAACCTTAGCAGAAATAGCTGATCAAGAAGGAATTTCAGATGAGGTTGCTGAAAAAGTTGCAAGTTCAATGTTGGAATATTTTTCTATGATTTCACAAGTAAAAACACAAAAATATGGTAATTTGGCAGGAAGTTTAGAAGGAAATTATGATGAATTTTTAAAATATATATATGAATATCAATTTCCAACAACAGAAACATTGTTTTTAAATCAAAAAACTAGGAAATTTGCATCTTTACCATATTTATTATTAGAAAAAAATGCGGAATTATTAGATGAAAATTATTCTTGTTTGACTCCAATAGATTCTAATTTTAATAATATAATGATTGATGAAAATGGTGATGTGAAGATTATTGATCCAGGTGCTGTTATAAGTGCTCCTTTAAGTATGGGAATTGGTGAATTTGTTGCACATTCATATGGAACTAAAGTATATGATAAATTTATAGAAAAAACAAAAGCAAGTAGTGAAGAAATAAAAAGATATAGCATTTATGGAATATTATCATCTATGAATATTATGGCTTTCTTAGTTCGTAATAATATTGGAGAAATAACGAAAAGTAAACCATTTGGAAATAGTAATACATTTTTGGAATTAATAAATAAACATTTAAAGGTTATAAGCTCTTGCGAAAATATCAATAAAGATAAAGAACCTGAGGATATTGAGAAATAAATGGAGGAAATAATATGGTAGGATATTATAAATATATTTCAGAATTAGGTATTGAAGATGATATAAATATGGATACAATAAAATCAGATAAAGATGTATATAATTATTTTCATAAAGAAATAAGAAATGATTGTAAAAATATTAATGTATCAGATATTGATTTTACACCTATATATCAAAATGATTTGTTAAAAAATTTTGATTATATAAAAGAAATTATAGAAAAAGAAATTAAAAACAATTTAATAATTAAAGAAGTAAAAACAACAACGATTATAAAAAATAATAAAAGATTAGAAGAATTGCAAAAATTATTTGGATTACCAAAGTTTGAATGTAGTCAAGAATATATTTTAGTTCCAGCAAGTGATTTTGGAGTATTTTCTTTATATGAAGATACGAATTTTAAAAAGGAACAATTACCAACAACAGTTTATGAATTCGCGAAATGTTATAGAATTGAAGATAAGAAACAAGATCCACTAAGAAGACCTACATCATTTAATTTACCAGATATTCATTGTTTTATAAATGATAAAGTATATGAAGAGGTTCAAAAACATTTAGTAGTATATGAAGAAATATTAAAAATACTAGAAATACCATATTTTATTTCTCTACGTATTACAGAAAAAGAATATAAAGAAAAGAAAGAAGTTTTGAAGAATATTGCTAAAGAGTTACATAAAGATATAATTGTTAATATTGTGCCGAGTTCAATAAAATATTGGGAATCTAAATTTAAATATATTTATAAAAATTCAAATAATGAATTTATACAATTATCTACAGTTCAAGTTGATTACACAACTTCAGGTATTTTTAATATAAAAATGGAAGGAAAGAATATAAGAGTTATACATTCATCAATTGGTAGTATGGAAAGAGTAATATATTCTTATTTGGATAAAAATTAATGAAAAAAATAGTTATAACAGGACCACATTGTTGTGGAAAAAGTACAGTAATAAGAAAAATTGAAGAAGATATTGGTAATAATAATATTAAATTTATACAGTTTAGTGGAAAAGATTCACCAGTAGATTATTCTAGTTCTCAAAAATTAAAAGATAATATTAAATCAGAAATTGATATAACATATTATATGATTTGTAAATTATTAGAACGAGAAGTTGATATAGAATATAACGATGGAAATTTAGCAGTATTAGATAGATGCTTAATAGACCAATTAGTATATCCATCAGTATTATTAGATGAAAAATATTTAAATGATATTTTTGGATATATAAGATTATGGTTAGAGTTTCACCCATATACTCATGTATTTTATGTTCCTAAAAATTATGAATTATTGGAAAAATATGGAACCAAGGATAAAAGTAAAGAGTATTTGGATTTGATTGAAGATAAATATTTAGAAATATTAAAAAAACTTAATATTAAATATACTATCCTTCCAAATAATCAAGATGACCAAATTAGTATTTTGAAAAAATTTTTTATGAATAATTAATTTAAGGAGAATGATTTTATGGGAATATTTGTGTTAATTGGTGGAGGAGAAAATGGTAGACCAGGTACAAGTTACGAGACTGAACAGATAGATAAAGAAATTGTTAGTTTGCTTTCAAAAAATAAAGAAAAGAATTTTTTATTTATAGCTCATGGAAATGATTATGAAAAAGAGTACTATGAAGTAATGAAGAGAAATTATGAAAAGTTAGGTTGCAAATGTGATATTTTATATAAAAAAGAATTAAAAGATATAAAAATTTCAAAGAACAAATTAAGTTGGTCTGATATCATTTATATAGGTGGCGGAAACACTCTTAAAATGATGAATGCTTGGCGAAGATATAAATTTAATGAAATTTTAAAAGAGGTAAAAAAAGAAGATAAAATATTTTGTGGAATATCTGCTGGAGCTATCACTTTTTGTAAATATGGAGTTTCGGATTCAAGAAAAACTTTAAAATATGATAAATATATAAAGGTAAGAGGACTGGAATTTTTTAATATTTTGTTTTGTCCAAGTTTTGATGAAAAATATAATTATATTGAAAATATAGATAAAATTATGAAAGAAGCTAAAGTTCCAATGTTTGCATTAGAAAAAGGAACGGCATTAATAGTAAATGAAAATAAAGTTAAAATAGTTAAGAGTATAAATGATAAAAAAGTTTATAAAATTTTTACACATGAACATAAAAAAAATGTTTTAGAATTAACAAATGATAATGTAAGTAGAAGTTTAATATAAATTAAAAGGGAGAGATTTGTTAATTGGAGAATAAAAAAGTTATAAAAAGTGTAAAAAGGTTAAAAGAAAATAGTCGTTTTGTTAAAGAAGCAAAAAAAATTATTTATCCTCATTATGTAGTAAAAAATGGAATAGATGGGTTAGCTCATATTGAACATGTAACACATATTGGAATGGAAATTGCTGAAAGAGAATGTAGAGATGATAACGATACTGATTTGTTAGGAATAACTTTGGGATGTTTATTACATGATATAGGGAGAGGAAATGAAAAAAAAGGTCAAAAACATGGTGAAGCAGGAGTTGAAATTTCAAGAGAAATATTAGAACAATATTTTGTAGATTATAATATAGATGTAGAAAAAGTATTATATGCTATATCTCATCATGATTTAGGACAAGTTTCAAAAGATAAATTAATAGGTGGTATATGGGATGCGGATAGATTATCGTTATATCGTTTTAAAGGTAGAGAAATAGACCTTAATCGTTTATCAACAGAAGCAGCTAAAGAATTGTTAGAGTATTCTAAAAGATATATAGCTATGCGAATGAAAGACTATGAAATTAATTTTGAAACAGGAGAGGAACTAGAAAGATGAAATACTATTGCATTTTGTAATAAATTGCTATATTATATATATAATGAATGTAAACATTGTTTGCATTTTGTTTGCAAAAAATTGGTACAATAAATAAAAATAGTACAGATAGTACAATAAATATAAACGGTTATAATCCATAATACAACTAATATACATGAATATTTATAATACAAATAATACGGTAAAGAAATCTTCATGTGGAAGTGGTAAGAAATACAAAAACTGCTGTGGAAGAAATCAGTAATTTCAATGCTTTCAGAGAATTAATATCAGCAAATGAAGGCATAAAAAAGCCAGATAAAAAGATATTTAAAATACTACTAGATAGATATTTGCTAGAGCCACAAGAATGTCTTTTATTTCATGAAGAAGAATAAAAACAATTAAGATTATACATAAAAAGCATTATTCAAAATCCAGATTATGTTGTTATAAAACTAGCATTAGGACAAGATAAAGAACATAATAAAAATTCAATAATAACATTAATGAAACTAAATAAAAGGACTTGGAATCAAACCATAAGAAATAGACGGAAAGATTATTTGGAAAAATAAGGCCAAAAAAGACTAGACAAAAATGAATAAAAGTTGTATAATAAAAGTACAATATAAGTAGGTTATTTGAAGTGGACAATAGTGCCATCCACACACCTTTAAAAGGTCAAAAGAGATGCAGGACTTGGCACACCTGCCAAATAACCAACGGTAAAAAAGGTAGAGATTTAGGTCTTTACCTTTAATTTTTTTGAGTAAAATATTGAATTTTTTAGATTATTAGCATATACTAATCAAAAAAATGAATGTAAACATTGTTTGCATTTTGTTTGCAAAATATTAGTACAAATAATATAATAAATACAAAAGGCTATAATCTGCAATATTATTAGTATTAATAGATATTTATTGAAAGTTTTAAATAATCTTGTATCAGGATATTTTGAATTAGTGCTATTGAAAAAGAATATTTAAATGCTTTGAAAGAAATAAATAATAAAGTTGAGAAAAAGGAAATTGATTTTTCCAATATTAAATTGTTTGTTTTCAGAGCAGATAAAATTAAATATAATTATCCCTATAAAAATAAAGTTTGAAATTTATCAAATATCAATATAGTCAAGTCTTAAAGTTAGTCTTTTGTACAAAAGTAAAATCTATATTACATAAAACTGGATTTAAAAAATAAATTCAAGGTAAATATGAGTCAGTGGTTAGTTAAAAAAGTAAATTCCACTGCTAAATTTTTTTGAATGTATAAGAGAAATGTCCATAAATTAGGATTTTTTCTCTTTTTTGTATAGCAAAAATTTTTAAAATGTAGTATAATTTAATTAGATTAAAGAAAAATTTGCATGGCAAACAACACAAGCTAAATTTTTGTTTTAGACTAAATTCCACTTGTGTATTAAAGTAAATTCAGTTACTCAATACTGTGTTTGGATTAATTTATTTGCTTTTTAATTTTTTGTTAGTTTTTCTTTAGTAAGTTTTTGTTTAGTTGAATCTCATTGTTTGGAATTTTAGAGAGATTCAACTTTTTTAATGTTTCTTTTCCTATTAGTATTTTAGCTACATCATAAGGAGAAGACCAATTCAAACTTTCTCTACCAAGACTATTAATATGATTTATCATCAAGTTAATATCTGTTTGTAGTAAATTATTAAATGAAGTTCCTTTAGGTAAAACATATCTGATAAATTCATGATTTTTTTCTATCATACCTTTTTGAT
>CAMMHE010000013.1 GCA_946496575.1 uncultured Clostridium sp.
TGCTCAAAGTATATATTTTTCAAAAAAGTGTGACATATGATTGACTAACCTACAGGCAAACTTTAAATGTTTTTTATAAAAATAGTTGTTTATTATTTTATATATGTTATAATTAAATTGTAGGTAAAAAATTATAGTTAAAAAAGAGGTACGTCATTATGGAAAAAATAAATGAAAAAGTTAATAAAATTTTGGAAGAAATTCGGGAATATGGATATTATTGGGAGTTTGTCATGTCTTTGGATAGTGATGAAGACTCCAACTTTTGGCATCAACTTCAATGTGAGCTAAAAAGATATAATGTTAAGCTCATATGCAGGTACAATATGTTAAACATCTATGTTCCTGTTGAGACGGATGACGAGAAAGAGCAAGAGATAGAGGTTAAAGTCTCAAACACGGTAATGAAAATAATTACAGATTATTTATCTGGAAGAAATGAGTGTACCCTGGATAGCCCCACCGCATAATTGGTAGGGCTATCTTTTTTATTTTAGAATAATTGTAAGAGATCGATAAATTTTAAATATATCATACATAATATCAGTTATTTTTTAAGCTAAAAGTATTAAAAGATTTCATACGTGACTTTCTTAAATGTTATTTACTATAAAATCTATAACATCATCTTCTCTATAGTTTTCTTTGTTTTGATTTTTATCTTCTTCTGTTAAATCAACAAAGTATTTGTTGCATTCTGGCATAATTGACATTGAATCTAATGGATAACCAGGATTTCTTTTTTCACAAGGTTTATCCACAAGATAAAAATGATTTTTAGTCCAGCTATACTCCTTTGGTTGTTTGCCATCATATATTACTATTCCGTATACCCATTTTGCAGTTAATTTTCCACCATATTCATTAACTAAACTACAATAGTATTTAATCATTTCATCATCGCTTAATTCTTTTCCATTAACTCTTCTAACATGAGTTCCAGGTTGTTTTTCAGCTGGCAATTCTTCTATGTATAAGTTATTATCCATTCCTATAGATGTAATTTTCGTTGTATCATAATAAGCCTTTGCTTTTATATAAGCATTTTCTATAGCATTTTTTCCTATTTCATTTGGTTTTAGATTTATTCCTAAATCTTTAATTGTTAACACTTCTATATTTCTTTTCTTAAGTTTTTCAGCATATTTTTTTATTTTAGCTGGATTTGTTGTTGCAAATAGTACTTTCAATTATTACTCCTTAAAATAATTTTTATATAATAACTAGTATATTAACATAAAAACAATTGCTTATCAAGAAATTATAAAAATATTTTTGGTATTTTTCAAAATAACAAATTCAATATGAAAAATATATTCTATCTCTAAACACATTCAAGCTTGATATTTACAAGATTCTATTATATAATAATGAAAATAAAATTAGAAAAATAAGGAGAAAAGCAAATGGGATTTTTTGAAAGATTAAAACAAGGATTAAGTAAAACAAAAACATCATTTGATGAAAAAATAAATAATGTACTTAGTAATTTTAGGAAAGCAGATGAAGAATTTTTAGATGAATTAGAAGAGGTATTAATATTATCAGATATAGGAATCGAAACATCAGAAAAAATAATTGCTAGTTTAAGAGAAAAAATAAAAAAACAGAAAATTGAAGATGAAGAAGAAATAAGAAAAGTATTAAGAGAAATAATGCAAGAAATATTGGATATAGCAGAACCAAAGTTGAATTTAGAAACAAAGCCATCAGTTATTTTAGTAGTTGGTGTAAATGGAGTTGGAAAAACTACATCTATAGGTAAAATTGCAGCCAAATTAACAAAACAAGGAAAAAAAGTAGTAATAGCAGCTGCAGATACATTTAGGGCAGCTGCAGTAGAGCAACTAGAAATTTGGGCAAAAAGAAGTGGAGCAGAGATAGTAAAATGCAAAGAAGGAACAGACCCTGCATCAGTAGTATATGATGCAATAAGAAAAACAAAAGAAATAAATGCAGATATATTAATTTGTGATACAGCAGGAAGATTACATAATAAAAAATATTTAATGGATGAATTAAATAAAATTCAGAAAGTAATAAATAAGGAAATGCAAGAAAATTCAAAAGAAGTATTATTAGTAATAGATGGTACAACTGGACAAAATGCTATTTCACAAGTAAAAGCGTTTAAAGAAGAGGCAAATATAACAGGATTAGTATTAACAAAAATGGATGGAACAGCCAAAGGAGGAGTCGTAATAGGGATAGTAGAAGAAAATAAGATACCAATAAAGTTCATAGGGGTTGGAGAGCAAATAGATGATATGGAAGTATTTAATTCAGAAGATTTCGTAAAGGCGATAATTTAAAAAAGAAAGAAGTGAAAAATTTGAAATTAAAAGAAGCATTAAAAAATAAAAATTTAAGAACTGTACTAGTAATAGTATTTATATTAATATTTGCACTTGCAACATTTGTATCTTTAAGAGGGAGCTATTTAGAATATAGAGAGTTAGGAGAGAATTATATACAAATTTTTTATACAAACTTAAAATACAAATATATCATAATGTTAATAAATTTTGTAGTAGTATTTACATTAGTATATTTTACTAATAGAGGTATAAAAAAAGGTATAAAGCCATTTTTTGAACAAGACAAAGTAGAAATGCCAAAACTTCCAAATAAATCAATAGCATTAATAATTGCAGCACTTGTAAGTGTAGTATTATCAAATGAAATATTAGAAAAAATATTAACAGCTACAGGAAATACAACATTTGAAATTATAGATCCAATATTTAATTTAGATATATCATATTATTTATTTATAAAACCAGTAATAGAATTTTTTATGAAATATTTTATTATATTAATTATTGGATTAACAGCATATATGTCAATCTATTATGTGATATTATTTAACTTTTATTGCAATGGTGTTGATAGAGAAACACTAAAAAATAGTTTATTTTTTAAAAAAATATTTAGAAATGTTATTTTATTAGCAATAATTATAGGACTAATAAATTTAATAGAAGCACAAGATATTTTATTAAACACTTTTTTAACATTAAAAAATTCTGCCGAAACAGAATTAATAGGAGCAGGGTTTATAGAATCAACAGTAAAACTTTGTGGAAGCATTATATATTCAATATTAATAATTATAGTAGCTTATACAGCTGTAAAATATTTTAAAAAGCAACAAGCCAAAAAAGTAATGATAAGTTTATTAGCTATACCAGTATATTTTATATTATTATTTTTAGTTACAGTATTAGTAGATATAATTTATGTTAATCCAAATGAATTAGACATAGAAAAAAAATATATATCAAAAAATATTGAATTTACGCAAAAAGCTTATAACATATCTGTAGATGAAATTAATTTGGACTATTCAGGAACAATTACTACAGCAGAGGTAAATGCAAACTCAAATTTAATAAATAATATTCCTATAGTAAGTGAAGAAATGGTAGTAAATACTTTACAAGAGACACAAACACAAACAGGATATTATAATTATAGAAATGCTTCACTTGCAAAATACAAAATAGATGGTAATGATAAATTAGTATATATTTCTCCAAGAGAAATAGCAAATGCAAGCACTACATACAATTATAAAACATATGAATATACTCATGGATATGGAGAAATTGTAACTTCAGCAACAGAAATTACAGAAGTAGGACTTATTCAATATCTTCAGAAAGATATTGAAGGAAAAGATAATGTACTACAAATTAAACAACCAAGAATATATTTTGGAATGGAAACAAATGATACAATAGTAATAAACTCAAAAGATAAGCAAGAATATGATTATACAGATTCAACTGGAAATGAGAAAATATACGCATATACAGGGAAAGCAGGTCTAGGGTTAAACTTTTGGGATAGATTAATCCTTGCAATGAAAGAAGGAGACATAAAATTAGCATTATCAAATAATGTAACAGATGAAAGTAAAATACTAATTAATAGAAATATAAGGGATAGAGCAAAAAAAGCATTACCATACTTAATGTATGATGAACAACCATATACAGTAATAGACGATGATGGAGATATATATTGGGTTCTAGATGCATATACTACATCAGATCAATACCCATATTCTACATATACAAATATAGAATATGAAGGTACAAGCAAAAAAATAAATTATATAAGAAATTCCGTAAAAGTTATAATTAATGCATATGATGGAACAATGAAGTTTTATATAACTGACAAATTTGATCCAGTAGCAATGGCATATAGAAAATTATATCCAAGCTTGTTTGAGGACATAAATACTCAAATTCCAGAAGATATTTCTAGTAAATTTGTATATCCAAAATTCTTATATAATGTACAAGCCAAAATACTTGAAGTATATCACAATGTAAAACCAGAAATATTATATAGAGAAAATGATATCTGGCAATTTGCAACATATAATACAACACAGACAAATAAAATTGTAGGGACAACTATGGAATCATATTATACCATGTTGAAAACTATAAATAATGATGAAAATACATTTGGATTAGTTCAGATGTATTCAAAAGATAGCAAATCAAATATAATAGCATATTTAGTAGGAAGTGCTGATAAGACAGATCAAAAATTGACCCTATATAAATTTTCTTCAGATAGTAACATATTAGGACCAACGCAATTAGATAATCAGATAGAGCAAGATGAAGTAATATCTGAAGAATTAGAAGAACTAAATGTAACAGGAGCAAAAATTTCTAAAAAAATAATAATAGTACCAATAAACAACACATTACTATATGTAGAACCAATTTATCAGACTATAATAAATGAATCAAATGTCCCAAGTATTAAAAAAATAATAGTTGCATCAGGTACAAAAATGGCAATAGGAGATAATTTAAATCAAGCATTAGCAAATTTACTTTCACAATATGCCTTAAATATAGAAATAAATACATCAGAAGATATAGATGAGATCCTACAATCAATTATTCAAACTAATAAAAATTTAACCGAGTCTGGAAAAAGTAATAATTGGGAAATGATGGGAAGCGATTTAAAAGAATTACAAAACCTAATAGACTTACTAGAAAAAATGTTACAAGAAAATGAAGAACAATCACCAGAAAGTGAACAAAATAACATTACAGAAACCAATGAAAATGTCGAAAACGTAATGATAGATGAATAAAATTAATAAAAAAATCCACTATAAATATAGGTGGATTTTTTATGTTATTAAGGATATGGAATAAGGATAAAAAAGAAAAATTAGAAAAAAATATTGATAGATTAATATTAATTTTAGAAAAAATGAATATGCATGATTTAATCTATATAATAGGTAATAAAAAAGAGATTATAAAAAGAAATCTTCTTGCGGGAATATCAAGAGGAATAGGAACTGGCATAGGATTTACAATTATTACAGCTGTAATAATTTATTTTCTACAAAAAATTGTTAGATTAAATATTCCAATAATAGGAGAATATATAAATGATATTATAGAAATAGTAAAAACAACTAAATAAAAGATAATAGTTTAATTTAAACTTAAGCTATTATCTTTTTACTTTAATATTAAATTTCTAGTTTATGAAAAATCTTTTTTCCTTTTTTTAATATAGCATATCCATTTGAAAAATCTTCGTTTGATAAAATATAAGAAATATCTGAAATTTTATTATCATTTAAAGTTATACCGCCTTGCATAACTAGTGTTCTTGCTTGACCTTTTGATGGAGCAATTCCAGTTAATACAATAACATCTATTATGGAAATAGATGGATCTTTGAGTTTTGTTGAAGGCATACTATTTAAATTGCCTTCGCCACCAAATAATGCATTAGAAGCATTTTCAGCGTTTCTAGCTTCTTCTTCTCCGTGAATAAGTTTTGTTATTTCAAAAGCAGCTATTTTTTTAGCCTCATTGATTTCTACTCCTTCCAAAGAAGCAAGTTCATTTACTTTACTCATAGGAAGAGTTGTTAATAAACTTAATACTGTTTTAACATCATTATCTCCAATATTTCTCCAATATTGATAGAATTCATAAGGAGAAACTTTAGAAGGATCTAACCATAATGCTCCTTTTTCAGTTTTTCCCATCTTTTTACCTTCTGAATTTGTAAGCAATTTAAATGTTAAGCCAAAAGAATCATTTTTACCAATTTTTCTAATAAGTTCAACTCCACCAATTATATTTGACCATTGATCATTTCCACCAATTTCAAGTTTACAACCATATGTATTATATAAATGTAAGAAATCATAAGACTGCATTAACATATAACCCATTTCAAAAAATGTAAGACCAGAATCTAATCTATTTTTATAACATTCAGCAGCAAGCATTTTATTAATAGAAAATAAACTACCAATTTCACGCATAAAATTTATATAATTTAAATCTAAAAGCCAGTCAGCATTATTTACTATTATTGCAGCATTTTCACCATCAAAGTCTACAAATTTAGCAATTTGTTTTTTAATAGAATTAACATTATGCTCAATATTTTCTTTTGTTAGCATTTTACGCATATCAGTCTTTCCAGATGGATCACCAATTATTGCAGTTCCACCACCTACTAAAATTATAGGTTTATGACCACATCTTTGCATATGTGCAGCTACCATAAGTGAAATAAAATGTCCTACATGTAGACTATCTGCAGTAGGATCTATACCAATATAAAAAGGAACATGCTCTTTTTCAAATAAATCATACATTTCTTTTGGATGTGTAAGTTGTTCAATATATCCTCTTTCTTGTAATAAGTCTAAAACATTCATTATAATTCCTCCATAAAATTAATTAAGTGTTATGCTAGTATTACCAATCTCATTGTCATTAAATTTCTTGTCTGAGTAATTTAGACCTTCAATATTTAAAAATCTATTTAGGTTTTTAGCAGAAATTCCTGTTCCAATAGACATTACATCTATAGAAGACATTCCGTTTTGCTCAATGTAATTTTTAAAAGTGCATAATTCTAAATTATCTTTTGGAGAACATTTTGGACAAATATTTCCATCTGAAACAAAAAAATTACCACAACGACTACATTTTTTAAATTCCATAATATATCAACCCTTTCAAAAATTAAAATTACATTTGTAAAATTGTATCACAAAAAGTCAAAAATAGAAAGAGATTTTGAATAATTTTTTAAAACTAATTAACATAGTAAATATTCAAAATCCCAAGTTAATAATATAATTATTGTTTTTTCATTTTAGGTTTAGAAATAAGTGAGGCAATATATCCAAAGAAAATTGCAGCTGCAATACCACCGGCTGCATTTTTTACACCGCCAGTAAATGCTCCAATTAGACCATATTCTTTTACTCCCTCAATAGCACCTTTAGCAAGATTATAGCCAAAACCAGTTAGTGGAACAGTTGCACCAGCACCTGCAAAATCTACAATATATTGATAAATTCCAATACCTCCTAAAATAGCACCAACAGTAACAAATATAACTAAAATTCTTGCAGATGTAAGTTTAGTTTTGTCTATAAGAATTTGACCAATAATACATATAATTCCACCAACAACAAAGCATTTCAATACACCTATCCAATTAATTGCCTGTAACCAATTCATAATATTCACCCTTTCATTTTGTTTCTATTAATTGTCTTTTAATATATAAATTTAATATTTAAAGTTCAATACTTATAGCATGTGCAATTCCAGGAATACTTTCACCTTGTTGAGAACTAGTTGAATTCATAAGAGCACCAGTTGCCATTAAAAGTAATCGTGAAATCTTTTTATTTCTCAACTGATCAAATAAAAATCCAGAAAATACACTAGCACAACATCCACATCCACTACCACCAGAATGAGTATCTTGAGAATTTTTATCAAAAATGAGAACGCCACAATCATTATAATTTGATTTTATATTGTAACCTTTATCTTGAGCTAACTCTACTATAATTTCTTTTCCAACATATCCTAAATCACCAGTAATAATGGCATCATAATAGCTTGGTTTGCGACCAGTATCTTCAAAATGTGTAATTAAAGTGGAAAGAGCTGCAGGAGCCATAGCTGCTCCCATATTATTTGCATCTTTAATTCCCATATCTACAATTTTACCAGTAGTAATATTAGTAATATAAGGACCATTCCCAGATTTACTTACTATAGCTGCACCTGCACCTGTAACAGTCCATTGAGCTGATTGAGGACGTTGATTTCCTAATTCTAGAGGAAATCTAAATTGCTTTTCAGCACTACAAAAATGACTTGAAACAGCACATAGAGTATTATTAATTCCATTACAACCTTCAGTAAGAATAGCTGCTAAACTAAGTCCTTCAACAAAAGTTGAACATGCACCAAATATACCAAAAAAAGGAATATTCAATTCACGTAAACCAAAACTAGATGAAAGACATTGATTAAGTAAGTCACCAGCAAAACAATAATCTATATTGGTAGATGAAATGCCTGCTTTACCAATAACGCCATTTACAGTCTCTTTAATAATTTTACTTTCTGCCTTTTCCCAAGTTTTTTCACCCCAAAATTCATCTTCTAAACACTTATCGAAATATTTAGCAAGAGGACCATCTGCTTCTTTTGGACCAACAATAGATGCAGTTTCCAAAATTGTAGGAGGGGTATTAAATTTTATTGTTTGTTTTCCTAATCTTTCCATTTGAAACCTCCAATCTGACAAATAAATATTATATTTAAAATGTTAAATTACATAAAGATAAAATAAAAAATTCCAACGATAATAGAAGTTGATATACCAAAAACTAAAACAGGACCTGCTACAGTAAACATTTTTCCACCAACTCCCATTACATAACCTTCTGATTTATATTCCATTGCAGGAGATACAATAGAATTTGCAAAACCTGTAATAGGAACTAAAGAGCCAGCACCTGCAAATTTTCCAATTTTATTAAAAATATTAAGACCTGTAAGCAAAGCACTTATAGCGATTAATATAATAGACACAATTGTACCAGAAGCTTGAGTATCAAGCCCATTATGTTTACAAATATCTAGTATAATTTGTCCTATAGAGCAAATTAATCCGCCTACCCAAAATGCATTGAAGCAATTTTTTAGAATTGGAGAGTTTGGAGATTTTTGGTTGACATATTCTTGATAATCTTTTTGAGTATCTAATGGTTTCATGTAATCCTCCTTTAACAGATATTTTTTAATATCATTTCCTAAAAAAAATAGAATATACTTATAAAAAGAAGAAAATTAAAAAAATATAAAAAAATGTAAAAAAAAGAAGGAAAAAGTTTTTTTATGAAGAATATTATATTTAGTACATAGAATAAAATAAAAATTCGTGTACAAAATATATTTAAATCATTGGAAGGCGGTGCACAAAATGCAAATAACAGACGTACGTTTAAGAAAAGTAAATTCAGAGAACAGAATGAAAGCTGTTGCTTCTGTAACATTCGATAACGAATTTGTAATTCATGATATAAAAGTTATCGAAAGTCAAAATGGATTATTCATAGCTATGCCTAGTAGAAAAACTCCAAATGGAGAATTTAAGGATATAGCACATCCAATCAATGCTGAAACTAGAGAAAAAATTCAATCAGCTATATTAGCTGCATATGAAGCTCCAGAATCAGAAGAATCAGCTGAATAATAAATTTAAAAAACACCCATTAGGGTGTTTTTTTAGTTCGAAATCTTTTAAAAGCAATAAAAATGCTTTATTTAAAAATTTATTGTAAAACAAAATAACATATGTTAAAATAACATCACAGGAGAATGATAAAATGAAATATGAATTTGAAGTACCAGGACCAATAAAAGGAAAAGGTAGACCTAGAATAAATTCACACACAGGAACAGTTTATACACCTACTAAAACTAAAGATTATGAATATTTAATTGAACAATATTTTTTGCTAAAATATCCGCAATTCAATGTATTTAAAGGAAGAATAGAGGTCAAAATAATAGCAATATTTGCAATACCAAAAAATGTAAAAATGTCAGAAGCACAAAAAATGTTAGAAAATTTTATAAGTCCTACTAAAAAACCAGATATTGATAATATTGTAAAAATAATATTAGATGCAATGAATAAATTTGCATTCAATGATGATACTCAAATAACAAAACTAAATGTAGAAAAAAAATATGGAACAGAAGAAAAAATTTATATCCAGATTGAGGAATACTGAAAGGAGTAGGCGTATGTATGATGTAATTATAATAGGAAAAGGACCAGCTGGAATATCAGCATCACTTTATATCAAAAGAGCAAATTTATCCGTATTAGTAATAGGAAAAGGAATAGGAGCATTAGAAAAAGCAAATAAGATAGAAAACTACTATGGAATAACAGCAAATGGGAAACAAATTTATGAATCAGGAATAAATCAAGCAAAAAAATTAAAAATAGAAATAAAAGAAGAAGAAGTACTTTCAATTTTGAATGATACTTATTTTACAATTATTACTAATAAAGAAAAATATATAGCAAAAGCAGTATTATTAGCAACAGGAACCAATAGAAACATTCCAAAAATAAAAGGAATGCAGGAATTTGAAGGAAGAGGAATAAGTTATTGTGCTATATGTGATGGATTTTTATACAAAGATAAAAAAGTAGCTGTTTTAGGAAGTGGAGATTATGCAATGCATGAAGCAAAAGAATTAATACCTATTGTAAAATCTGTAACAATACTTACAAACGGAAAAAAAATAAACATTCAAGATGAAAAAAAATATAATGTAAAAATTGATGATAGAAAAATAAAAGAATTTATAGGAGAAAAAACGTTAAATGGAATTATATTTGAACAAATAAATAAAAAAACAACTGATGAAAAATTAGAAATACAAGGAATATTTGTAGCAGAAGGTGTTGCTACAAGTGTAGATTTTGCAAGAAAATTAGGAGCAAAAATAAATAACAATGAAATAAAAGTAAATGAAAAAATGGAAACAAATATTCCAGGTCTATATGCTGCTGGTGATTGTACAGGAGGTTTATTACAAATATCAAAAGCAGTGTATGAAGGAGCAAAAGCAGGAATAGAAATAATAAAATTTATTAGAGAAAAATCGAATTCTTAAGTTACAAGCAATGTAACTAATTAAAATAAAAGATTAAAAGGATAATAAATTAATGGAAGATATAGCAATAATAATTCCAGCATATAAACCAGATAAAAAAATTATGATGGAATTTATAAATAAAGTAAAAAAATTTTTCATACATATTATAATTATTAATGATGGTAGTGGTAAAGAATATTCTGACTTTTTTGAAAATTTAAAAAAACAAGGAATAGTAGTATTAACACATTATATAAATTTAGGAAAAGGTAGAGCAATAAAAACAGCATTTAATTATGTATTAAATAACTATAAGGATATTATAGGAACAATAACAGCAGACTGTGATGGACAACATTATATAGAAGATATAATAAAATGTGCAAACAGATTAAAACAAGAGCCTGACAAATTAATTATAGGTACTAGAAATTTTAATGAAAAACAAGTACCATTTAAAAGTAGATATGGAAACAAAATAACAAGAGCAATATTTGCTACATTTGTAGGAATAAAAGTTACAGATACACAATCAGGATTAAGGGGATTTGGAAAAGATATAATGAAACAATTTCTACAAACAGCAGGAGAGAGATATGAATATGAAACAAATATGTTAATAGAATGTAAAGAAAAAAACATTAACATAGAGGAAATTCCAATATCTACAATATATATTCAAAATAATTCATTAAGCCATTTTAATGTAATAAAAGACTCATTAATGATATATAAATTATTCATAAAATACATAATAACAGCATTAAGCTCATTTATTCTTGATATTCTATTATTTACATTATTAGTGAATATATTGCCACAAATTAATATAGGAATAATTACTAAAATTGTAATAGCATCAATAATAGCAAGAGTAATATCGTCAACATATAATTTCTTGATGAATTCAAATATAGTATTTAAAAACATGAATAAAAATTCTATCATAAAATATTTTATATTAGCAACTTTACAAATGCTTATATCAGCTTTTGGAGTATCAGAAATATTTAAACTTATAAATATAAATTCTAGTTTAATAAAAATAATATTAGACACAATTATATTTATAGTAAACTTCATAATACAAAGAGAATGGGTATTTAAAGAAGGCAATAGGAATAAAGAAATTAAGCTAGCACTAAAACAAAAAAATATAAAAAACAAGATAGACATAAACTTTTAAAAAATTCAAACTAGTTGATATTCCAAGAAAAATCTGGTATACTAGAATATATTGTAAATATAGGAGAGAAAGATGTATTTAATAGTAGGTTTAGGAAATCCAGAAGAAGATTATTCTGGAACAAGGCATAATATGGGCTTTGATACAATAAATAAAATAGGAAAAAAGTACAATATAAAAATAAATAAGAAAAAATTTAATGGGTTATATGAAAAAGCAAATATAGAAGGAAAAGAATGTATTTTGTTAAAACCACAAACATATATGAATTTAAGTGGAATTTGTGTAAAAAACTTTATGAATTTTTATAAAATACCATCAGAAAATGTACTTTTAATATATGATGATATGGATGTTGACATTGGAAAAATAAAGATACGCAAAAAAGGACATGCAGGTAGCCATAACGGAATGAAATCAGTTATAGAGAATTTACAAACCATAGAATTTCCAAGAGTTAGAGTTGGAATAGGGAAACCACAAGAAAATGAAGATAAAATAAAATATGTAATAGGTTCAATTTCTTTAAAGGCGAAACAAGAATTAGAAGAAACAACAGATCAAGCCTGTAATGCAGTAATTCAAATATTAAAAAATGGAATTGATTATGCTATGAACCAATATAATTAAGTTTCTATAAAAATTAAATTAGAAAATCAGCAAATAAGGAAGGAAATATAATAAATGTTAGAAATATTAGTATGCAGAGAAAAACAAAAAAAGCAAATTGCTTTAGTAGAAAATGGAAAATTAGTAGAAATATATGAAGAAACAGAAGAAGAAAATAAAAATGAAGGTAATATATATGTTGGTATAGTAAAAGACATCATACCAGGAATGCAAGCAGCATTTATTGATATAGGAACAGAAAAAAATGGATTTATACATGTAAAAGACCTATTACCTCAAATAGATAAAAAGAAAGAAAAAGATTCTTTAAGCCAAGAACAAGATATACGAAAATTAGTAAAGCCAAATGACACATTATTAGTACAAGTAAGAAAAGATAGTAATGCAAAAAAAGGTGCAAGAATATCAACTCATATAAGTATTGCCGGAAGACTATGTATACTTATGCCTAATACAAACATAATAACAATTTCTCAAAAATTAGAAGATGAAGAAGAAAAGCAAAGATTAATAAAAATAGTAGAACAATATTTACCACCTAATATAGGGGCAGTAATAAGAACAGCAGCAAACAAAAAAACAGGACATGAAATAAAAAAAGAATTAGATATATTACTAGAAAAATGGAAAGATATCCAACATAAAGCAGAAAAAGTAAAAAAAGCTCCAAAACTAATATTTAAAACTCCAGATATAATAGAAAAAATAATTCTAGATATGGCAGACAAGAAAATAGACAGAATAGTATTTAACAATAAAGAAGATTATGAACATATAAAAAATACTATAAATAAATATGATATATTAAGTATAATTAAATTAGAATTAATAGAAAATGAAGATATCTTAAATATATATGAAGTAAAAAAACAAGAAGAAAAATTGAAAATGAGAAAAATATGGTTAAATTGTGGAGGTTTTATAACAATTGATCCCACAGAAGCATTAACGGCTATAGACGTAAATACAGGAAAATATATTGGCAAAAACAATTTAGAAGAAACAGTTTACAAAGTAAACTATGAAGCAACAATTGAAATTGCTAAACAACTTAGATTAAGAGATATAGGTGGTATAATAATAATTGATTATATAGACATGCAAAAACAAGAAAGTAAAGATAAAATTGAAAAACTACTAAAACAGGAATTAAAAAATGATAGAGCCAAAACACAAGTAGAAGGATTTACAAAATTAGATTTAATGGAATTAACAAGAAAACATATATGTAGTCATAAAGACCAATAAAAATACAAAAAATGGAGGAAAAGATGAATGTAGGATTCATATCTTTAGGGTGTAGTAAAAATTTAATAGACACAGAAGTAATGATAGGAAAATTTAAAAATAATGATTATAAAATAGTAAATAATCCTAAAGAAGCAGAAATAATAGTAATAAACACATGTGGCTTTATACAGCAAGCAAAAGAAGAAGCAATAAATACCATTTTAGAAATGGCAGGGTATAAACAAAAAAAATGTAAATACTTAATAGTAATAGGATGTTTAGTGCAAAGATATTATAATGAATTAATAAAAGCACTTCCAGAGGTAGATTTATTTATAAAAATAGATGAATATCAAGATTTTTGGGAAAAAGTTGAACAATTAATAAAACACGAAAAAGTATATTGTACAAATTGCAATAAAAAAATAAAAACTTCAAAGATAAAAACAATTCCATTATTAAAAAAAGAAGAATATGAGCAAAGAACTATAACAACAGGGCAAAATTTTGCTTACATAAAAATTGGAGAAGGGTGTAGTAATATGTGCACATATTGTGCAATACCTTATATTAGAGGTAAATTTATAAGTAGAAAAATGGAGGACATTTTAGATGAAGCAGAAATGCTTGCAACAATAGGAATAAAGGAACTAATAGTAATAGCACAAGATACTACTAAATATGGAATAGATCTATATGGCAAGCCCATGTTAAGCAAATTGTTAAATAAATTGAGTAAAATTAAAGGAATAAAATGGATAAGATTTTTATATTCATATCCAGAAGGAATAACAGACGAACTAATAAAAGAAGTAAAAGAAAACAATAAAATATGTAAATACTTTGATATACCAATTCAGCATATTTCAAATAATATATTAAAGGCAATGAATAGAAAAACTGATAAATCAAGTATAGAACAACTAATTAGTAAAATTAGAAAAAATATACCAAATGTAACTTTAAGGACAAGCCTAATTGTAGGTTTTCCTGGAGAAAATCAAACAGAATTTAATGAATTATATGAATTTGTAAAAGAAACAAAATTTGACAAATTAGGTGTATTCATGTATTCTAAAGAAGAAGGTACACCAGCAGCAAAAATGAAAAATCAAATTCATTGGAAAACTAAAAAATCAAGATATAACAATATAATGAATATCCAAAGACAAATTTCAAGAGAAAAGCAAAAAGAAAAAATAGGACAAGACTGTGAAGTGTTAATTGAAGGAATATCATTTGATAATAGATATTTAATAGGAAGAACGAGTAAAGATGTTCCAGATATAGATGGAATTGTATATATAAAAAATGATGATTTGAATAAAGATGAATATAAAAATAATTTTGTTAAGTGCAAAATAATATATACAAGAGATTATGACTTAATTGCACAAATATATTAATTAGGAGAAAATATATGGATAGAAAAAAAGTAATTGAAGAGATGAAGGCATTACATGCACAAAGAAGTAACGAAATAGATATTTATAATTTACAAAAACCTAAAGAAACACAAATACAATTTGAACAAATAAAATATTTAGGAACCACGGAATTTACTGTAGCAGGAAGAGAAGAATTAGTAGAAAAAAATGTATATATATCTATTGAGAGAGTAAATGGAAATTTAGAATATAGATACTATGATCAAAATATGCAATTATTAGGTGTACAAAAAACAATATCTAAACAAGAAATGGAATTATTAGGAATAGAAAATGATATTATCTTAAGTAAAAAAATTATAGAAGAAATGTCACCAGAAGAACAAGCAAGGATAAAACAAGAATTAGAAGGAAAAGACAAACAAAGTGCTAAAACTTTAAGAGAATTAGAAGAACAAGAAGAGCAAAAAAGTACAAAAAAAAGAGCAACTGCACAAATACAAAAACATCAACTAGATAGAATGTCAGGTCCTAAAACAGAACTATGTCAAGTAATTAATGGGGAAACGCTTGGAAATATAATAGGATTAACAGGTCAATATATTAAAGTAGTAGATGCAGACACATTAAAAAAAGAGTTTCCTAATTTGCCAGTACCACAAGGATTAAGTAGATGTGTACTAGAAGTTTTTAATAATGGAACAGCAAACATGATTGGAGAAGATAAATTAAAATTAAGTAAAACAGAAGGTCAAAATCCAAGAGAAGCACAAACCACAATTAGAAGTGATGGAGGAGTTGCAGAAGAACAAAATATAATTACATTTGACATTGTAAAATCTAGTGGAACATCTGTATTATCTATAGGATATGATGAGCAATTTAATGGGAAAGACCAACAAGAAATAAAATTTGGACAAAGAAGTAGAACAGATCCAACAGACATAATGTATACAGAATTACAAATAATACATGAAGAGTCAAGGCAAGATACAGAAGTAGAGCAATATAGAAAAGACACAACAGAAGGAGTTAATAAAGCAGATAACTCAAATCGAAGAGCTACAAATCATGAGAAATGTGAAGAATTAGGAGTAGAAGCTGTAGATTCAGATCCAAATAATAATGAACCACATGAAGAAGATGTATTAAAATTTGCACGTGCATTTAATATATGTATATTAGATGACCATGGATATCCTACTGGAGAATATGATTTAAAAAGAGCTGAAGAGCAACTAACAGAACTTATGCAAGAAAATTCAGATAAATCTGTAGAAGAAATAATTGAAATGAAAGAGCAAGAAGAAGTAAAAACACTTGGACCAGAAGATAATAATTAAATATATTTAAATAAAAGAGGATTAAAATGATAATATTAGAACAATTGATATTTAATATATTAGCAGTTACACTATTTATTATAATATTTTTAAAGATGATAAGAAAAAATGATACAACATATGTAATATTACTATTATTAGAAGCTATTGGAATAGCAATAAACTTTACAGAACTATTATCAAAACAAAGTTTATCAATATTAATAAAAACAATGGCATATTTACTAGCAATATTATTGCCAATAGTAATAATTGCAATAGAAAAATCAGGAATAATATTTCTAGAAATAATTACATTATTAAAAGTAAAAATATTTTTATTATTTGGAGATAGTAAAAGTGCAAAAAAATGTTTAATAGATTTAGTGACAAAATATTCATCAAGTTATATTGGACATAAAGCATTGGCACAAATATATGAAAATGAAGGTGGAATGCGAAAAGCAATTGATGAATATGTAAAAGTTATTGACATAAAAAAACATGATTATGACTCATATTATAAAATTGCACATTTATTATATAATCTTGATAAAAAAGATGAAGCATCTCAAATGTTAAATAATTTATTACAAAAAAAGCCTGAATATATAAAAGCAACAAAATTACTAGGTGATATTTTAATAGAGCAAGAAAAATATAAAGAAGCTGCATATGTATATAATGACGCATTAAAATATTTCCCAACAGATTATAATTTAAATTATAGTTTAGGAATAGTTTATACAATGCTAAATGATTTTCAAAATGCCAAAATGTATTACGAAAAAGCAGCAACATTAAATTCATTAGAATATAATTCTAAATACAGTTTAGCACAAATAGCATTAATATATAAAGAATTAGAAAAAGCAGAACAATATTTAATAGAAGCCACACAAGACCCAGAACTAGAAGCTGATGCATATTTTGAATTAGCAAAAATCTATATAATAAAAGGAGAAAAAGAAAAAGCAATTCAATATGCTAATATTGCATTAGAAAGTGATCCTAAAAAAATATCAGAAAAAATTAAAAATGACGAAAGCTTTATAGTAATATATTCTAAACTTACCATACCTCTAAATTTAGAAAATATTGAAGAAAAACATAGTAAATTAAGCAAAAAAGAGAAAAGAGCAAAAGAACATTTAGAGAAGAATTCTGAAATAGCTAGAAATTTAGGATATGATGATATAAAATTATCAAAATATAGAAAGCATAAGGAAGAAAAACAAAACCATAAAACGAACAGTGAAAATGAATTAATAAAAGATAATGATAAAACATTTGATAGTGAAGAAAAAGAAAATGCATAGTAAGAATAGAATAACTTAAATAAAAATTTCATAAAATCTTATAAGTAAAATAAGGAGGAAAAAGATTTATGAAATTTTTATTTTTAGGTGGAGATTTAAGGACTGTAAAATTAATACAATTATTAAATAATAGTAAGCATGAAATTTATATTTTTGGAATGGAAAAAATGGAAGAAGAGTTAGAAGAAAATATACAAAAATTAAGCATAGATATGTTAAATATAAATGAAAATATGGTAGTAATAGCTCCAATTCCATTTACAAAGGATGGGGAAAAATTAAATGCACCATTTTCATCAAAAGATATCAATATAAAAGAAATTTTACCATTATTAAAAAACAAAACTTTAATAGCAGGATCTATATCTGAAAAAATGCAACAAACCTTTAAAAATTATCAAATACAAGCAATTGATATAATGGAAAATGAGGAATTAGCTATTTTTAATACAATAGCAACTGCAGAGGGAGCAATTGATATAGCAATTTCAAACACAGAGTATAATATTCATGGAAGAAAGGTACTTATATTAGGATTTGGAAAAGTAGCAAAAACACTAGCATATAAATTAGCTAGTTTGTCTGTAAAAGTAACATGTGCAGCTAGAAAACAAGCAGATTTAGCATGGATAGAAACTTTAGGATACAAAGCAGAAAATATTAACTATTTAGATGAAAAATTAAACAAATATGATATAATAATAAACACAGTACCACAAATTATATTAACAAAAGAAAAATTAAAAAATGTACAAAAAAATACTTTAATTATAGATTTAGCATCGAAACCTGGTGGAGTAGACCAAGAAGCAATAAAAACTTTTGATTTAAAATACATATGGGCATTAGCATTACCAGGTAAATATGCACCACTTTCATCAGCAATGTATATAAAAAAGGCAATATATAATATATTAAATATAGATGATAAATAAAAGGAGGAAAAAATGACAGTATTACAAGCAATAATATTAGGAATAGTGCAAGGATTTACAGAACTTTTACCAATTTCTAGTTCTGCACATTTAAACTTAATACCATGGATATGTGGGTGGGCAATGCCCGAAAGTTTTGATGTAGCTTTACATTTAGGCACATTATTAGCGATTACAATATTCTTTTTTAAAGATTGGATAAATTTAATAATAGGGGGATATAATCAAGCTGTAAAAAAGAAAAAAACAACAGAAGGAAAAATATTTTGGTATATTGTAGCAGTAACAATACCAACAGGCATATTGAGTTTATTATTAGATAAATTTTCAGCATTTATTTGCGAAAAATTTGGAATAGAAATGCCACTAATTGCAATAATGCTAATTATACTAGGAATAATATTATATATAGTAGATAAAAAATCAAAATCAAATGTAACATTAGAAAACATGAATTTTAAACAATCGTTTTTAATTGGAATATCACAAGCTATAGCAGCTGCATTTCCAGGAACATCTAGATCAGGAATTACAATGACAGTTGCAAGAGCTTTAAAAATAGATAGAGAAAGTGCAGCTAAATATTCATTTTTATTGTCAACCCCAATAATATTGGCAGCAGTAATATTTAGTATAGCTGATTTTGAGTTTACTCTTGCATTTTTGGTAGGAGTAATTGCAAGTTTTTTAGTAGGATTATTTGTTATTAAATTCTTATTAAATTATTTAAAAAAAGGAAGCTTTAAAATATTTGCAATTTATAGAGTAATTTTAGGAATCATAATAATTGCACTATATTTTATAAAATAATTACTTAAAAAATTAGAGTGAATAATACTAAAATGTATATTCACTCTAAAAATATTTTGTCATATTTATTTCCAAAAGTATTAACTGTAATCAATCTATAATTTTCATTTTCATTCATTTTATCAAATGAAATTTCAATATATTCTTTAGGTAAACAATCAGAAATTAAATTTCCCCATTCAATAATACATAAACCAGAAGAAAAATATTCTTCACCACCAATACAATAGAATTCATCTGAACTTGATAATCTATAAACATCAAAATGATAAATATTTAAATTATTAGCATTATATTGATTCACAATAGTAAATGTAGGACTAGAAACTTCAGAATCCAACCCAAAATATTTTAAAAAGCCCTCGGTAAATTTAGTTTTACCACTTCCTAGATCTCCATTTAAAACAATAATATCTCCAACACCTACTTTACTAGCTAAAGACATTGCAAAATTTATAGTTTCATTTACAGAATGAGAAATAAAATCAAAATTAATCATCTAATCTCCTCCAAATATATATATTTTACAATAATATAATAAAAAAATCAAATTTTAGTTCTAAAACAAAAAAGAACAACATATATATATTACAAGGGGAAATAAAATGGTAATTATAAAAACAATTTCATTAATTTTAATATTAGGACTAGCTACATACGTTGGAAATATTATGGCAAAAAAATATACAAATAGAGTAAAAGAGCTAATATGCATAAAACTGGCTCTAAATTTTTTAGAAAACAAAATAAAATTCACACAAACTCCTCTAAAAGAAATATTTAATCAAATAGCAAAAACAACCAATGATAAAAATATTAAAAATCTTTTTAGTAAAATTATAGAAAATTTAAATAAAAATTTAAGTATTACATTAGCATTAGAAAATGCAATAAACACATGTGAAACAAATCTAACCAAAGAAGATAGGAATATATTATTAGATATGGGAAAAATGCTCGGAAAAACTGACGTAGAAGGACAAGTAAGTCAGATAGAGATTACCAACTCATTCTTAAATAACCAAATAGAAAAAGCAGAAAAAGAAAAAAATAAAAACACAAAATTATATAAAACACTGGGAATAATTTCTGGGCTTGCAATAATTATAATTTTAATTTAAAAGGAGACAAATAATGGATATAAATTTATTATTCAAGATAGCTGCAATAGGAATATTAGTAGCAGTATTGCATCAAGTTTTAGTAAGAGCAGGAAGAGAAGATCAAGCAATGATGACAACATTAGCAGGATTAGTAATAGTATTATCAATAGTAATAAAGGAAATAAGTACATTATTTGATACAGTAAGAACATTATTTAATCTATAATACAATAGAGCCGATTCATCCATAATAAAATACCGATAGAAAGGAAATAGCAGAATGAACGAGATTATAAAAATAGTGGGAATTGGGATAATAGCATTAATAATAGTAATTGTTTTAAAACAATATAGACCAGAATTTGCCATATATGTATCAATATTAGCAGGAATAGCAATATTATTAATATCAATATATAGATTAGAAGAAGTAATTGAATTAATACAATCAATCTCACAAAAGACAGCAATAAATAACAAATTTCTATCAATATTATTAAAAATAACAGGAATAGCCGTCCTATCAGAATTTGCTGTAAGCATCTGTAAAGATTCTGGAGAATCTGCAATAGCAAGCAAAATAGAAATAGGGAGTAAAATAATAATAATATCAATGTCAATACCGATCATTTCCTCAATGTTAGAATTAATGCTAAACATTTTACCATAAAACAATTAATATATAACAGATTTAAAATAAAGTGAGGAAAACAAATGAAAAAAAAGATTATTATATGTATATTAATCTTATATCAAATATTCCTACCCAATATAGTACAAGCTACAGAAATAAATACAGATGAAATTATAGAAGAGCAAAAGCAAAATTTCGGTATATCAGAATTTTTAACAGAAACTAAAAAATATGGAGGAGAATTATTAGATGATATAGATATATCAGACATGCTAAATAATGCTATAACAGGAAAAATAGATAATAATACGATATATAAAAAAATATTAAAAATATTAGGAAATGAAATAAGTTCTAGTATAACTACATTAATAAGTATATTAATAATAGTAGTAATACATAGCATATTAAAAACAATAAGTGACAATTTGCAAAATGACAATATATCTAAAATAATTTATTATGCACAATATGTATTAATAGTAACAATAATAATGTCTAATTTTGCAGATATAATAAAAATGATTAGAGAAACAGCATCAAATCTTGTTCGGTTTCATGAACTCATTAATACCAATATTAATTACACTTATGACATATACAGGAAGTATTGTAACAGGTGGATTAATAGAACCAATAATATTATTCATTATAAATTTTATAGCAAATATCATTCAATCAATATTAATACCATTAGTATTAATAATAGCAACATTATCAATAGTATCTAAAATTTCAGATAAAATACAGATATCCAAAATAACAAAATTTTTCAAGTCAAGTATTACATGGTTTTTAGGTATAGTACTAACAATTTTTGTTGGTGTAGTCTCTTTAGAAGGAACATTAAGTAGTAGTATAGATGGAATAACAGCAAAAACAGCAAAAGCAGCAGTATCGACTATAATACCAGTAGTAGGAAAAATTTTAGGAGATGTAGTAGATTCAGTTTTAGGATGTGGTGTAATTCTAAAAAATGCATTAGGATTTGTAGGAATAATAGTAATTACAGGAATTTGTATAATGCCAATAATAAAATTAGCAACATTAACAATTATTTACAATTTAGCAGCAGGAATTATAGAACCCATAGCAGATGAAAAAATAGTAAAACTAATAGATGAAATGGGAGGAATTTTTAAACTTTTATTTGCAATACTATGTGTTCTTTCTGTAATGTTAATAATAGGCATAACATTAGTAGTGAAAATTTCAAATAGTGGAATGATGTATAAATAATTTATTATAAAAAGATTAATGGTGATGAAATTGATAGATATAATAAGTAAGTGGGCACAACAACTGATTGTAGCTTTAATAATAACAACAATATTAGAAATGCTATTACCTAACAATAAAATAAAAAAATATGTAAAAACTATAATAGGAATATATATAGTATTTTGTATAATTTCACCATTTGTAGATGCAGATGATGTATTTTCTTTTGAAAGTATACAAAAAGAATTAGAAAATTCAAATAGCATTACAAAAATAGAAAAATCTGATACACAAAGTAATATAGAAGAATTATATATACAACAATTTGAAAAAGATGTAATAAATAGAGTAGAAAAATTAGGATATAATGTAAATAAATGTGAGGTAGATATTGAAATTGATGCAACTAAAGAAAATGCCGGAATTAATCAGATAAATCTAAATATTAGCTTAAAAAAAGAAGGTGAAAATGATATAAAAACAGAAAATATAAAAATAGAAAATATACAAGAAGTAGAAATAAGTATAAATGATGACGAAAAAGAAAATAATACTAATATAACAAACAATAACACAAATGATGGACAAAGGAAAGAAACAGAAAATACCAAGAAGATTAAAAAGAAATTAAGTGAATATTATGAAATAGATGAAAACAAAATAAATGTTACCGAAGATTAGGAGGTTAGTATGTTTAACAAAATAAAAAATATTTTTAACCAATCTGAAAAAAGTGAAGAACAAAATTTAGAAGACAAGAAGAAAAAAAGAAAAATAGAAAATATAATATTTTTAATAATATTATTAATAGTTACAGTAATAATAATTAACAATGTATGGAGTGATAACAATAATAAAACAGAGCAAGATAATGACAAAATTTTAGCGGAAACAATAGAAAAAGATACAAATAGTAATATTAGTCAAAGTAGCTATTATAGTTTACAAAATAGTTTGGAAGATATTTTAGAAACAATAGAAGGAGTTGGAAAAGTAAAAGTATTAATAAATTATGCAGAAACAAGCACAACAGTTGCAATGTACAATGAAACAAAAACAGAAAGTATAACAGAAGAAAAAGATACACAAGGTGGCACAAGAAATGTAACAGAAACAGATACACAAAAAGAAATAGCATATACAGAAGAAGGTAGCTCATCAACTCCTATAACAGAAAAAACAATAATGCCAACAATAGAAGGAGCCGTAATAACTGCTCAAGGAGCATCCAATTCTACAATAAAAGCTAATATCATATCAGCAACTCAAGCAGTAACAGGTTTACCATCGCATAAAATTCAAGTATTTCAAATGCAAGGAAACTAATAAAACATAAATATAAGAAAGGAAGAAAGTTACATATGGAAAAGTTTAAAAAAAATCAAATAGTAGTCTATGCAATAGTACTGATGTTAGTAGTTGCTGGATATTTAAATTATATAGAAAATGATAAAACAGTAGAAATAAGTTCACAAACACAAAATAATAGTATTGGAGATGCACAATTAGTAAGCAATAATGAAATTCAAGAAAATAATTCTAATACTGAAATATCGCAAAATGAAGAGATTAGCGAAGAAAATAGTAAAAACAGCGAAACTGAAGAAAAACAATTAAACAATGACACTAACAATAATGAAGAACAAATTACAAACAGTCAAATTTCAGATACAGATGGATATTTTGCTAATTCAAAAATAGAAAGAGAAAAAATGTATTCTCAAATGCTAGAAACATATCAAAATATTTTAGAAAATTCAAGCATTTCAGAAGAACAAAAATCTATTGCAAATCAAGAAATAAAAAAAATAAATGATACAAAAAACGCAATAATGATATGTGAAAACTTAATTCTAACCAAAGGCTTTGAAGATTCTATAATATTTGTAAACGGAGATAGCATAAATATAGTAGTAAAATCAGTAGAATTATCTCAAGAACAAGTAGCACAAGTACAGAATATTATTACTAGAGAAATGAATACTCCAATAGAAAATATACATATAATGAAAAAATAAAACTGTATAGAAACAAAATGTAAAAAATCACTAATAATATTTATTTAGTGATTTTTTTTATTTTAAAACCTATACAAAAAGAAAAATTAGTTATATAATATATACGAAAAATTGGCTAATTTAATTATATAATATTGGAAAATTAATAAAAGAATTTATAGAATTCTTAAGAAGGGATGTTTAGTTATGGAATTAAAAAAACTTTTAATAGGTATAGAAGGCATTAAAGCAAAAGGAAATTTAGATATTGATATAACTGGTATTGAATACAATTCAAAAAAAGTAGAAAAAGGATATATATTTGTTGCCATAAAAGGTTTTACAGTAGATGGACATGAATTTATAAAGCCAGCGGTAGAATCAGGAGCTATAGCAGTTGTAGTTCAAGAAGGATGTGACTTAAAATATATAAAAGATTTGCAAGATACTACTATAATTATGGTACCAGATACTAGAAAAGCACTAGCAATTATAAGTAATAATTTTTATGATAGCCCAACAGACAAATTAAAACTAATAGGAGTAACAGGAACAAAAGGAAAAACAACTACAACATTTATGATAAAAGAAATATTAGAAAAAGCAGGAAAAAAGGTAGGATTAATAGGAACTATATCTACATATATAAATGGAAAAAATATGGGAGATAGTGAAAGAACAACGCCAGAAAGTTTAGAATTGCAAAAAATATTTTCAGAGATGGTAAAAGAACAAGTAGAGTATGCAGTAATGGAAGTATCATCACAAAGCCTAAAATTACATAGAGTTGATGGATGTAAATTTGATATTGCAATATTTACTAATTTATCAGAGGATCATATTAGTGAAAAAGAGCATACAGATATGAAAGATTATTTTGAATCAAAAATGAGATTATTTGAAATGTGCAAAACAGCATATGTAAATGTAGATGATTTATATGGAGCCAAAATACCAGACAAATTTCCAGAAAATAATATAACAACATATGGAATAGACAATTATTGTAATGTATTAGCAAAAGATATAACAATAACTAACTCATATGTAGATTTTAAAGTAAAAATTGGTGATAGAAACGAAAGAGTAAAAGTAGGTATTCCAGGAAGATTTAGTGTTTATAATTCATTAGCAGCAATATGTGTAGCAACAAAGTTTGGTATAGATGCAGAAACAATAAAGTCAGCACTTTTAGAAGTAAGAGTACCAGGAAGATCAGAACTTGTTGATAATAGTAAAGAGATTAAAATAATGATAGATTATGCACATTCTCCAGAAAGCTTGGAAAATATATTAAGAGCAACCAAAAGTTATACAAGAGGAAAAGTTATATCAGTATTTGGATGTGGAGGAGACAGAGATACTAGAAAAAGACCAATAATGGGAGAAATCTCTGGGAGAATTGCAGATTTTACTATAATAACATCAGATAATCCACGAACAGAAGAACCAAGTGAAATTATAAAGCAAATTGAAAAAGGAATAAAGAAAACAAAAGGAAAATATATTGTAATAGTAGATAGAATTGAAGCAATAAAAGAAGCTATAAAAATGGCAAATAAAAACGACATTATAATTCTTGCTGGAAAAGGTCATGAAACATATCAAGAAATAAATGGAAATAAATATCCATTTGATGAAAGGGTAATTATCAAACAAATAATAGAAGACAAAAAATAAAAAAGAAAGGTTGAGAAAATTGGATTTTCAAACAAAAATATTATTAATAACGTTTGGAATAACAGTAATATTAGCACTAATCATAATTCCAATATTAAAAAGACTAAAGATAGGTCAAATTGAACGTGAAGATGGACCTGAATCACACCTAAAAAAACAGGGAACTCCTACAATGGGAGGAATAATAATCATTATAGCAATTACAATAGTTACATTGGTTGCATATTTTTATTATAATCACAAACAAGAAACAGAAATAGCACATAATTTATTACCAATATTAGGCTTAACAGTAGGATTTGGAATAATAGGATTTATAGATGACTTTAAAAAATTAGTACTAAAAAATACAAAAGGATTAAAACCTACACTAAAAATATTAGGATTATTATTTATATCTGTAGCTTATGTAATATATTTATTAAAAGTTGTAAATTTAGGAACAGAAACTTATATACCAATTCTGAAACAATATATTGTAATCCCAGTATATGCATATATTCCATTTGCAATATTAGTAATACTTGCAACTACAAATGCAGTAAACTTAACAGATGGTATAGATGGACTATCTTCAAGTGTAACAGTAATAATAATAACATGTTTGGCAATTATAGCAACAATTTTAGGAGTAAAAGAATTAGTTATTTTCTGTGCTATAGCAATAGGAGCAACTTTAGGATTTTTAATATTTAATTTACAACCGGCTAAAGTATTTATGGGAGATACAGGATCATTGTTTTTAGGAGGAGTAATTTCAGGAGTTGCATTATATTTAAAATTGCCACTTCTACTATTAATAATAGCACTAATACCAGTTATAGAAACAATATCTGTAATATTACAAGTAACATATTTTAAATTAACAGGAAATAGAATATTTAAAATGGCACCAATACATCATCATTTAGAATTATCAGGATGGAAAGAAAATAGAATAGTAATTGCATTTAGTATAATAACTCTAATTTTATGCACAGTAGGACTACAAATAATATAATAACCAATGAAAATAAAATAAAAAGAAAGGAAATGTTAGAATTATACTAACATAAAACTGATAAAAATGGCAAAAAAGAAAAAAACAAAAAGTTATTCAAGTTTCTTAAACAATCCTATAGACTTTACATTACTAATAGTAGTATTAATACTCTTATCTATAGGACTTACTATGGTATTATCAGCAAGTTCTCCAAAATCACTTTCAGAATATAATACTAGTTATCATTTTTTTATAAGACAGCTAATTTTTGCAGTGTTAGGAATAATTGCAATGATGATAATTTCTAAAATAGATTATAGATTTTATCAAAAATTTTATAAAATTGCATGGGTAGTATCAATAATATTACTAATTTTAGTACTATTAATAGGGCATGAAGTAAATGAAGCAAAAAGATGGATTGTAATAGGAGAAAGTTTTCAATTTCAACCATCTGAAATGGTAAAATTCTTGATAATATTATTTTATGCTGGAATTCTTACTAAAAATAGAGATGAATTAGGCAATTTTTGGCTAGGGCTTGTAAAACATATATGTTTTTTAGCACCAATAATAATATTATTGTTATTAGAACCACATTTTAGTGTATCTGTTGTAATAATAGGAACATGTTGTATGATGATGATAATGGCTGGATGTAAATTCTGGCAATTTGCTGCTTGTGGCTTAACCGTAGGAGTACCGGCTATTGTAGGGATGATAATAGTTGCACCATACAGACTTAAAAGAGTAACAACATTTTTAGACCCATGGAGTGATACTTTAGGAGATGGATGGCAAGTTGTACAAAGCTTATATGCAATAGGTTCAGGAGGACTATTTGGCTTGGGGCTTGGCGATAGTAACCAAAAATATTTATATTTGCCAGAACCACATAATGATTTTATTTTTTCAGTATTAGCAGAAGAGTTAGGATTTATAGGATGTGTAGTTGTTATAATATTATTTGCACTATTAATTTGGAGAGGAATATTAATAGCAATGAAGGCACCAGATATGTTTGGAAGTTTAATAGCGGTTGGAATCACAACTTTAATTGCAATACAAGTAATAATAAATATAGCAGTTGTAACATCATCAATGCCAGCAACTGGAATGCCATTACCATTTTTTAGTTATGGAGGAACATCGTTATTCATTCTGCTTTGTGAAATAGGAGTATTACTCAATATTTCAAGAGCAACAAATAATGCTAATTACAAATAATAATTATAGGATTAAAACTCAAAAAATTTTTATATGCTATAATTAAGAAAGTAAAAGGGAGAATACATATGAAAGTAATAATAGCAGCAGCAGGCACTGCAGGACATATAAATCCAGGTATCGCAATAGCGAATAAAATTAAGGAAGAAGATAATAATTCAGAAATAATTTTTTTAGGAACAACACGAGGATTAGAAAATGATTTGGTACCTAAAGCAGGATATAAATTAAAAACAATTGATGCTTATGGGTTAAGTAGAGAGATATCAATAAATAATGTAAAAAAAATACTAAAAACTATAAAAGGAATAAAAGAAGCAAAAAAAATAGTAAAAGAATTTAAACCAGATATTGTAATAGGAGCTGGTGGATATATTTGTGGTGCTGCAACATTAGCAGCAAATAAATATAAAATACCAGTAATATTACATGAGAGTAATGCATTTCCAGGCAAAGCAGTAAAAATGTTAGCAAAAAGAGTGGATACAATATTAATCTCATTTAAAGATGCAGAAAAAACAATAAAAAATGCAAAAAATATAGTGTATACAGGAACTCCAGTAAAAATAAGGAAAAGGGACTTTAGAATAAATGAAAAAATAAAAATAATACGAGATATAGGATTAACAGAAACTAAACCAATAGTATTAGTTTTTGGAGGAAGTCAAGGTGCTCAAAAAATTAATGAAGCAATGGTAGGAATTTTAACTAGTAAGCTAAATAAAAATTATCAAATAATATGGGCAACAGGACCTAAACAATATGATTTAATTAAGACCGAATTAAGTAAAAAAGCTATGGAAATTGAAAATATTGAAAATGCCCGAATAGTACCATATATATATAATATGGAAGAAATTATGAATATATCAAATGTAATAGTAGCAAGAAGTGGAGCTATGACAATTGCAGAAATATCAAATTTAGGTAAACCTTCTATACTAATACCATTACCAAATGTAAGTCAAGATCATCAATTATATAATGCAAAAGTACTTGAAAATATTGGTGCAGCAAAAATTATACTAAATGATTCTTTAACAAAAGAGAACTTAAATAATGAAATTAATAGCATTGCATTAGATAATAATAAAATGAAAGAAATGGAAAGAAATGCATTAAAAGAAGCATCATATGATGTTGAAGACAAGATATATAAAGAAATAAAAAAACTTGTAATATAAAAATATAAGAAAGGATGACAAATGGATACAAATCAAATGATAGTAGTATTTATATATACTATAATAGTAGCCATAATAAGTATATTAATTTATAAATTATTTTCAAGACCCAAAAGAAAATTAATTGAAAGTGCAGAGAAAAGTAAATCTGAAGATCTAGACATTAATAACAGAATATTTTTACATATGACAGATGGAATTATTGCATTTGATATGGATGGAAAAATAATATTAATAAATCCAGCAGCTAAAAAATTATTAAGTATATCACCAGAAGATGCAAATTTTAATGATGTTTTCAAAAGATTTAATTTAGATATGAATATGGAGAAAATAATATATCTTGAAAATTGGACTTCAACAGAGCAAAGAATAGAAATAGAAGATAAATATATAAATGCATTTTTTGCACCATTTAAAAATGAAAATGATAGACCAGGTGGAGTTATAACTGTATTACAAGATATTACAGAACATGTAAAACTAGATAATATGCGTAAAGAATTTATAGCAGATGTTTCACATGAATTAAAAACACCAATAACTTCAATAATGGGATATGCAGATACACTTTTAGAGGGAGACTATGATAAAGAGATACAAAATAAATTCTTAAATGTAATTGCAACAGAAGCTAGGAGAATGGCAAAATTAGTGACTGATTTATTAACACTTTCACGTTATGATAATAATAAAAATAAATTACAAAAAGAACAATTTGATTTAGGTGATTTAGCAAAAAAATGTCAAGACAAGCTTGCTATAGAAATAAAAAAGAAAAATCATGAAGTAAATTGCTTTGTGACTGCAAATGTACCTCCTGTGTATGCTGACAAAAGTGATGTAGAGAGGATAGTATTAAATATATTATCTAATAGTATAAAGTATACTCCAGAGAATGGGAAAATAAGTATATATGTTGGATTTGTATATAACGATGCATATATAAAAATATTAGATAATGGAATAGGAATACCAGAAGAAGACTTAAGTAGAATTTTTGAAAGATTTTATAGAGTAGATAAAGCACGTACAAGAGAAATGGGAGGAACAGGATTAGGACTTTCTATAGCAAAAGATTTACTTGACAAAAATGGTGGAAGCATTGATATAAAAAGTATTGTAGGACAAGGAACAGAAGTAGTAATAAAAATTCCAACAAAATAAATTTTTGATTATTGCTTTATAATTTATCATATAGTAAAATAAGTAAAACAGAAAGAAGGAAATAAAATGAAAATTAATCCAAAAGTAAGGGACATATTAGAATGGCTATTATGTATAATAATAGCAGTTATAATAGCTTTATTAGTAAGATATTATATAGGAACTCCGACAATAGTAGAAAGCGTTTCAATGAATCCAACATTAAAAGAAGGACAAAGACTATGGATTAGTAGATGGACAAGAACCACAAAAAAGATGCCTGAAAGAGGAGACATTATAACTTTTGAAGCACCAAGTAAAATAAATTATACTAAAAATGAAATAGATTTAAGTAATCCAATAGCCAGATATGAAAATGAACCTACAGGTATATGGAATAGATTTGTATATTATGTTTTAGAAATAAATAAAATAAGTTATATAAAAAGAGTTATAGCATTACCAGGAGAATATGTAGAAATAAAGGATGGATATGTATTTATAAACGGTAATCAATTAGAAGAAGATTATTTACCAGATGGAATAGTAACAGATATGACAAAAGGATTATTTAATAATTTTACAGTACCAGAAAACACAGTATTTGCTATGGGAGATAATAGAACACAAAGTACTGATTGTAGGGTATTTGGTTGTATACCATTGAAAAAAATAGAAAGCAAATTATCTTTTAGATTTTGGCCACTAAATTTATTTGGAAAAGTATGATATCATAAATATATAGAAATTGAAAGGAATAAAAAATTGTTTGAAAACATTATTGGAAATCAAAAAATTAAAGAAATATTAAAACAATCAATAAAATGCAATAGAGTTTCTCATAGCTATATGTTTGTGGGAAGAGAAGGAATTGGAAAGAAATTATTTGCAAATGATTTAGCACAAACAATATTATGTTTAGATGACCAAAGCAAAAAAAATGGGACATATTGTGGAAAATGTAAATCATGTATAGAATTTTCATCAAATAATAATCCAGATATTATAAAAATAATACCTGAAGACACAAAAATAAAAATAGACCAAATTAGAAATATGCAGTTGAAAGTATCAGAAAAACCAATAATATCAAAGAACAAAGTATATATAATAGATGATGCAGATACTATGACACAAGAAGCACAAAATTGCTTATTAAAGACATTAGAAGAACCTCCAGAATATGTAACAATAATTTTAATAGGATCAAATGAAAACAATTTTTTAGCTACTATAAAATCAAGATGTACGCAAATATATTTTGAAAAAATTTCAAATGAAGAAATAAAAAAATATTTAGAATTTAGTCAAAAGAATATTAGTATTACAGATGAATTACTACAAATGGCAAATGGAAGCATAAAAAAAATATGGGACATATTAGAAAATATGGAACTATATGAGCAAATAAGCAAAATAATAAATAATATTGACAAATATGATATAATAGATATATTAAATATGTCAAATATATTATATAAATCAAAAGATAATATATTTGAGATACTTGAAAATATGAATATAATAATCTTAGAAAAATCAAAGCAAAATAGTAAGTTTGCTAGATGTGTCAAAATAATTGAGGATACTAAAAAGAGATTAAAAGCCAATAGTAATTATGATATGTGTATAGATTATTTATTATTTAATATGTGGAGGGAAATTAATTGAAAAATATAGTAGGGGTTAGGTTTAGAAAATTGGGAAAAGTATATTTTTTCAATCCTAAATGGTTAGAAGTAAAAAAAGGAGATAATGTAATAGTAGAAACATCACAAGGCGAAGAATATGGGGAAGTTATAATACCAAATAGAAAAGTTGATAATGAAAAAATAGTTACCCCGTTAAAAAATGTTTTAAGATTAGCAAATGATAAAGACAAAGCACATTTTGCAGAATGCAAAAAAAAGGAGAAAGAAGCTTTTAAAATTTGCAATGAAAAAATAAAAGAACATAATCTGGAAATGACACTTACAGATGTTGAATATAAATTTGATAACAGTAAAATATTATTTTACTTTACTGCAGATGGAAGAATAGATTTTAGAGAATTGGTAAAAGATTTGGCTGCAATATATAAAACTAGAATAGAATTAAGACAAATAGGTGTAAGAGATGAAGTAAAAAGAATTGGTGGAAATGGAGTATGTGGAAGAGAACTTTGTTGCTGTTCTTTCTTAAGTGATTTTGAAACGGTATCTATTAAGATGGCAAAAGAGCAAAATATTTCATTAAATCCATCTAAAATATCAGGTAATTGTGGTAGATTAATGTGTTGCCTAAAATATGAGCAAGAAGTATATGAAGAAAAACTAAAAAGACTTCCAAGTGTAGGGTCAATAGTAAAAACACCAGATGGAAAAGGCGAAGTTGATGGAGTAGAAATTCTAAAAGAAAAAGTAAAAGTAAAATTTAAAGATGGAGAAGGTTATTTTTATAAAAAATATAATGCATCAGATATAGCTATACTAAAAAGTGCAAATAAAGAAGTAATTGATAGTGAGGAACAAGAGCACAAAAAAGAATTAGATGAATTAGAAAAATTAGAAAATGAAGACAAAAATAATTCTGAAATGAAAGGTGGTGATATAAATGGCATATAAAATAACAGATAAATGTATTGCTTGTGGAGCATGTGCAGCAAATTGTCCAGTTGGTTGTATATCACAAGGAGATGACAAATTTATAATTGATGAATCAGCATGTATAGGTTGTGGAACATGTGCTGCTGTTTGCCCAGTTGAAGCACCAGAAGAAATGTAAAGTAAAAATAAATAATTACTTTATAATACATATTTTTAGAAAACAACAATTCTTGATCATTTTTCATAAAGTTATTTACTTAATGAAATTTATTCTAAACGAATTATAACAATAAACTATTTATATTGCAACAAAAAGACGAAAAAAGTCATATAAAAATCTGAACTTTTTATATGACTTTTTCTATATCTACAAATATATGGAAATATAAACTTGTTAGCCTTAATAAATATTAAAATATTTTTTCATTAAGTAAATAACTTTATGAAAGAATAGGAGGAACAAAAGTTGAAAGAAAAAAGTATTTTACAATGGACGAAAGGAAAAAGAGGAATAACACTAATAGCATTAGTAATAACAATAATAGTGCTATTAATATTAGCGGGAGTAGCACTAAACACATTATTTGGAGAAAATGGAATAATAAATAATGCACAAA
>CAMMHE010000014.1 GCA_946496575.1 uncultured Clostridium sp.
AACTATAAGTTTTTTTAGACCCCCAGCATAGCTGGGGGTTAACTTTAATGTTAATTTTTGAAGTGAACATCACAGTTCACTTCATTTTACGTCTATTTTAAAAAATATTTTCTAAATTAAATGCATTTTTATCTTCTATATGTTCTAATAGAAATTTAGCTTCATCAATTCCCATTGTTGCTGTAGTATAATCTTGTGTTTGTATAGCACTTTTTATATTTGTTAAATTTGTTTCTACCTTTTCTAATTCATCATGTTCTATAAAAAAGGCTAATTTATTATGTCTTTGTTCCCATGATAGAAAAATTTCATCAATTGTAGTTTTTATATTCTCTGTTTTATGTTCTTGTATTTGTATTTTTAAATTTTCTAACATTTCCGATGTTTTTTGTACACTTTCTTTTGCATAATTTTGAGTTATAAAATCTAATACAACTATTAATATTACTATTATAATTGATATTATAGTTTCTTTTAACATATTTCCTCCACATTATTTATTTTTTCTTTTTTGACAATAGAATTGACCTTTTCCATCAATTGTAGCTATTAGTACCTCATCAGGTTTTAGGTTGAATTTTTCTACTTGTTTTCTTAACCATTCATAATTTTTTCCTATTTTATTTAAATTATCTGTCATTACTTTTCCATCTATTATTAAGTCATATGAAATTCCTTCATATTCTGGCATGATTCCAAAATCCTCTGGTATTGTATTTCTTTTATTTGGTTTTTGCACTACTGTTACTTCTCCGCTTGTTTCAAGTATTGCATATTCTACATCTCCTAAATTCATTATATTATTACTTCTCAATTTCTCTTCTAATTCATTTATAGAAAATCTTTCCTTTTTTAGTGCTTCCTCATCAATTTTACCTCTATATATTAAAATTCGCGGTTTTCCGCATATTATTTCTCTTGCTTTATTACTTTTTAAATTTATCATAGAAATTATTAGATGCATTACAAGTAATCCTAATATTGGTATTATTCCATTACTTAAAGGTATTCCAATTTCTGTCATAGGAATTGATGCTAAATCTGCTATCATTATTGATATTGCAAGCTCAAAAGGCTGAAGTTGTCCTATTTCTCTTTTCCCCATTAATCTCATTACTATTAATACTATTATGTATAAGACTATTGATCTAAAAAAAGTTATTAACATATTTTCTCCTATCTTGTATAAATTTAATTTATTTAAAAATTTGTTATGCAAGCTTATTTTTCGCATTTTTTATTAATTTATTCACATTATTTGAATAAATTAAATTTTATTGCTAATAATAATTTTGTAACCTTGTATTTATTTTCATTTAATAAATTAGTTTTAACAAAAAGGAGGTTTTTGTATCATGGCAAATACTCAAAGTAATACTAATAGTGGTACAAGCACAGTATGGCAAATAATTGGTAGATTGGTTGCTGCTGCTATAGTTTTAGCTATTACCGCTTTCTTTACACCTAGTTTCCATATAAATAATATTTGGACACTTGCTATAGCTGCTATTGTTTTAACAATTATGGATTACTTAATTGTTAAATTTACTGGTTTACATGCAAGTCCTTTTGGTAAAGGATTTGTAGGATTTGCTTTAGCTGCTATAATTTTATATGTTACCCAATTTTTTGTAGCTGGATATAGTATTTCATGGATGGCAGCTATAATTGGTGCTTTAATTTACGGTGTTGTTGATTATTTCATACCTGGTAATCAATCAATGTAATTTTAACTAAACTTAAAAGGTATCTATTAAAGCAAATTTATATTTTCACTTTAATAGATACCTTAATCTTTACTTTTTGTTCCATCCTTCTTTATTTGTTTGTCTTTGCCTTGCTATTGCTAAACTTTGTTTAGGTACATCTTCTGTAATTGTTGATCCTGCTGCGATGAAACTATTTTCTTCTATTGTGACTGGTGCTATAAAATTTGAGTTTGAACCTATAAAACAATTATCTTTTATAATTGTTTTGCTTTTTTGGAAGCCATCATAATTGCATGTTATACTTCCACATCCAATGTTTACATTCGCTCCTATTTCACAATCTCCCATATATGATAAATGTGGGACTTTTGTATTTTCCCCAATAATTGCATTTTTTAGTTCTACAAAACTTCCTATTTTTACATTGTTTGAAATTTTACAATTTTCACGTATATAAGCGTTTGGTCCTATTTCGCAATTTTCTCCAATTTCTACGTTGTCTTCTATTATTGTATTTGGATGAATTATTGTGTCCATGCCTATTTTTACATTATCATATATATATGTAGTATTTATGTCTTCAATAGTTACTCCTGAATACATTAGTTCTGAATTTATACGATGTTGTAATACCTTTGTAAGCATTTGTAATTGCATTCTGTCATTTATTCCTAATATTTCAGCATTATCTTCTACTATAACTGCTCCTATTTTCAATCCTTTTTTAGCCATTACTTGTATTACGTCAGTTAAATAGTATTCTCCTTTTAAATTATTTGGTTTTATTTCTTTTAATGCTTCTAACATTTCTTGAATATCAAAACAATATACTCCTGAATTTATTTCTTGAATTCTTCTTTGTTCTTCAGTAGCATCAACTTCTTCAATTATAGATTTAACATTTCCATCTTTATCTCTTATTATTCTTCCATATCCTTTTGGGTTTTCATAAATTGCTGTAAGTAATGTTGCAGATTCATTATTCTTTATACTTGTTTCTAATAGCCTTTTTAGAGTTTGTGTTTTTAAGATTGGAACATCTCCATAAGTTGCTATAATTTTTCCTTTTTTTCCTTGTAATATTTCTGAAGCTTGAATTACTGCATGACCTGTTCCAAGCATTTCTTTTTGTTCTACATATGTAACATTTTCTCCTATTGCATGCATTACTTCTTCTTTTTGATGTCCTACTACTACTATAATATCGTCAACTCCTGCATTTTTCACATTTTCTACTGCTCTTTTAACAATTTCTTTTCCTAAAATTTTTTGAACTAGTTTAGATTTTTTAGATTTCATTCTAGTTCCTTTTCCTGCAGCAATTACTATTGCCATTATATCTTGCATTTAGTTCACCTTATTCCTTTCTAATTGCATTTATTTTATATTATTCTTTTATTATTCACATCGTGAATATTATCACACTTTTTTACATAAATCAATACTACTAAAACATAAAATATATTTCTCTTTACTTTATTAATAAAATTTACTTTCTTTTTTAAATTAATTTTTTAGGCTTTTGTCATAATTTAAAAATATTTTCAATATACATTAATAAAAGTTTATGGTACAAACTTTTGAGCATATAGGCTCAAAAAATAAGGAGGTATTTTTTAATGGAAAACTTGAATTTATATCAAGATATAGCAAAAAGAACTGATGGTGATATTTATGTTGGAGTTGTTGGTCCTGTTAGAACTGGTAAATCAACTTTTATAAAAAAATTTATGAATTTATTAGTTATTCCAAATATTGAAAATGAATATAAAAAAGAACGAGCTAAAGATGAATTACCACAAAGTGCAGGTGGTCGTACAATAATGACAACTGAACCAAAATTTGTTCCTAACGAAGCTATTGAAATAACTATTGATAAAAATTTAAAATTAAAAACAAGATTAGTAGATTGTGTTGGTTATTTAGTAGATAATGCAATTGGATATTTAGAAGACGATATGCCAAGAATGGTAAAAACACCATGGTTTGAAGAAGAAATTCCTTTTGAAAAAGCTGCAGAAATTGGAACAAAAAAGGTTATTGAAGAACATTCTACAATTGGAATTGTAGTTACAACAGATGGCTCTATTACTGATATTCCAAGGGAAGATTATGTTGTAGCAGAAGAAAGAGTAGTTTCAGAATTAAAAACACTTAATAAACCTTTTATTATACTTTTGAATTCTAGTTCACCTAATTCAGATGAAACTCAAGCTTTAGCTTCTTCATTAAGTGATAAATATAATGTGCAAGTAATTCCTTTGAATTGTGAAGAATTATCAATTTCTGATATTAATGACATATTTTCAAAAGTTTTATATGAATTTCCTATTGAAAGAATTTATATTAATTTTCCAAAATGGATTGATGGCTTACCTTTTACTCATCCTTTAAAATTACAATTATTTAAAGAAATTAAAGAAACTTTTAAAGATGTATCAGTTTTAAAACAAATTAATCCTTGTATAGATACATTAAATAATTCAGAAATAATAACTTCTGCAATTCCTAATAGTATTATGCTTGGTACTGGTAATGTTAGCTTTTCTATTAACTTAAGAGAAGATCTATTTTATCAAATTCTTTCAGAAATGACAGGTGTTACTATTTCTAATGAAGGAGATTTATTTTCTACTATTACTTCTCTTTCAGAAGCCAAAAAGAAATATGATAGAGTTGCATGTGCACTTGAAGAAGTTAATGCTAAAGGTTACGGAATTGTAACTCCTTCTATTGACGAATTAATTTTAGATGAACCAGAAATGGTTAAACAAGGTTCTCGCTTCGGTGTAAAATTACGTGCTACTGCTCCTTCTATTCATATGATTAAAGCTAATATTGAGACTGAAGTTTCTCCTATTGTTGGTTCAGAAAAACAATCAGAAGAATTAGTAAATTATTTACTTTCAGAATTTGAAAATGATCCTAAACAGATATGGGAATCTAATATTTTCGGAAAAAGCTTACATGAACTTGTAAATGAAGGCCTTCAAACCAAACTTTCTAAAATGCCTGATGAAGCTCAAGCTAAATTACAAGAAACTTTAGAGCGAATTGTTAATGAAGGCAGTGGCGGACTAATTTGTATAATATTATAATAATAAAAGGATAAAGGGCAAATTAAAAGGAATGAGCCCTGTACAATACAGAGTTCATTCCCAAGTTGCCTAGTACCTAATCAAAAAATGTCCAATTTTTTGGGTTCAGTACATTTATCACTGGGATATTTTTTCAATATTGTACAACAAAAATGATATAATCAATTAAGACTATATCATTTTTTTACTAATAATCTTCTGTTTTTAATGTAGGATAATTATATTCTTGACCATTTTCTGTAAATGTTTTTGATTCTATATGATCCTTGTTCATAGTATTACTACCTTTTAAAAAGTATTTATATTTGATATCTTTTCCTACAAATCCATTTCCTCTAATTATTGGATCATCCCATGTAACATCAACTGCATACCATCCATTATTTAGTTTAACATAATTCCATGCATGATTTTCTATATTTCCTTGTGAATTTTTTGCTTCTCCAATAACAAATACACATTCTATTCCAACTTTATTTATTAAATATTTAAATGCTTTTGCATATCCTTCACATACACATTCTTTATTTACTAATGCTCCATAAATATTGTAAATATTATTTTTAGATAATGTTTCATCATAATTTATATTGTCCACTAAATAATCATGTATTGCTAATATTTTTTGATAATCTGTTTCTGATTTTATTTGTGATAAAATTTGATTTGTCTCGTCTTCTATTTCTTTTTCTGCTTTTAATATTTGCTCTTTTGAACTAAACTCATCATATAAGTAATTACTATGTTCTCCAGAATCTATATATACTTGATAAGTTATCTTAAAAGCATATTTACTTGTTTGTATATTAATATACATTTTAGTAGGATCTAAATAAAATACATCCGGGTTATCATATAAATATGTCTCAATAGCTGATTGATAATACTGTTTTAATAATTCTGCTCCATTATCTTGTTCTAATAAAGCACTAAAATCTTGTCCAAAATCTATTTTATAAGTTCCTGTTTTTAAATTTTCTTTATTCTCATATAATTTATTATATATTGTCTTTGCATAGGAATTTAATTGGTTATAAAAATATCTGTTATCATTTGTTGTTTGAATATTTACATTATCTGCACTTTGCACTTGATTTAATGAATCGTTTTGTTGGTTTTCTACTAATGGTTCATTATCCTTTATATTATTTACCATCGCTGTATATCCATCATATAACACTTCAAGAGTATTACTACTTTCGCTTCCTGTAAATTCTGAATATATTTTTACTCCTAGCATTACAAGTGCTGATATTAATAATAACATCATAATTATTAGGAAAATGGTTTTTATATCTTCCTTATTCATAATTATTTTCTCCTTTTGTTTCTTTTATTACTATTTATATTTTAATATTTATTTGTATATGTGTCAATGTTTTTTATTTACAAAATCTATGCTTTCCTATAGTAATTGTCATAGGCCTAGACCATATCCATTTATTTGTTGCTGTACTTGGATTAAAATAATATATTGCTCCATAAGTTGGATCCCATCCATTTAATGCATCTGAAGCAGCTTTCTTTGCAGTTTCATTTGGTGTCATATTTATTTGTCCATCTGCAACAACATCAAATGCTCCTGACTGATATATTACTCCTGCTATTGTATTAGGAAATTGACTACTTTTTACTCTGTTTAGAACTACTGCTCCTACAGCCACCTGTCCTGTATAAGGTTCTCCTCTTGCTTCTCCATAAATTAGTCTTGCAAGTAAATTTACATCTGATGAATGACTACTACTTGATGATGAACTTGAACTACTTGATGATGACGTGTATATTCCCATTGCTTTTAAAGTGTTTGTTCCAGCTATTCCATCTACTGTAAGTCCATTTTTCTTTTGAAAGTCTTTTACTGCTTGAGTAGTTTGACTTCCATATATTCCATCTACATTTCCTTTATAATATCCCCATCTTTTTAACTTCTCTTGTATTGTTCTTACTTCTTCTCCTCTTGAACCGTATTTTGAAAGAGCTTCTAATTCATTATTTTCAATTACTGAATTAATAATTGCACATATTATTGCTAAAATGATTAAAACTATCATTATAATTCTTTTTTTATTCATAATTAAACCACCTTTAAATAAAAATTTATTATTATTTTTATCCAAAAGTGGCTTTTCTATACAGATTAAATATTAAATTTATCATTTATACATATGCACATAATATTGATTCAAGACCAATTTGCAAATCTATTAATCCTATTTTATATTTATAATCTAAATCTATTAATTCTCTATTTATATTTTGTAATTCCATTTCTGTAAAAAATTTTGATTGAGTCTTATATTTGTTAATAAGAAACATTTGATTAGGTTGTAAATTTAAAGCATATGATATGTCTTTATTATATTTCATACATAGTTTAACTATATATAATTTTTTAAAATGATTATATAAAGTTATTAATATTTTTTGAATTGGTTCTTTATTATAAATTAAATTTTTTAATACTTCTAGTGCCTCATTTACTTTTTTATTTCCTAAATTATCAGTTAAATCGAAAATTACACTTTCGATTTGTTTTATTGATAATATATCTATTATTTCTTTTTTTATCGTACCATTTTCTCCTGTATATTCAATTAATTTTCTAATTTCATTTATTAATATTTGCATATTGGTTCCACAACATTCTATAAAGTATTGCAATGTACTATCATCAACATTTACTTTATATAAATTGCAAATTTGTTTTAATCTTTTTTTGATTTCAAATGGTTTTTGTAACGGAAACTCGCATACTACTCCATTGCTTTCTATTGTATTATATAAGTCTGTTTTATCTACGGTTTCCTCTTCAAATACTAAAATTGTTGAAGACTTTACTTCATGCATGTTTTCTTTTAAGTATTCATTAATTGCATTTTTTAATGTTGATATTTCAGAAGACTTCTTTTTAGCTTCTTTTTTAAATAATCCTGTATCTTTTATTATAATCAATTTTTTGGGATATCCAAATGCTGGCATACTAATTTCATCTATTAATGATTGCAAATTTTCAATGTCTATATTTATATAATTTATCCCTTTTACACATTCTCCGAAAATATTTTTTATTTTTTTTATACAGTTTTCAATTAGGTATTTTTCTTTTCCATATAAAAGGTAGATACTTGAAATTTTTCTTTCATTTAATCTCTTTTCTAAATCTTCTGCTTTTATCATATTTTAATATCATTCCTTTATTATTCTGAATACTTCTGCCACACTCCAAGCTTGATTTATAGCTCCTTTTGGCATTTGTGGTTTTTTAGAATCATATAGTTCTGAAATTCCACATATGCATCCATTATTATATATTTCTTTTGTAAAAGTTTCTTTTGTTCTTTTTTTAAATTGATCTAATTTATGTATTAGTTCTTCTTTTTCTTTTTTATTTTTTTCTGCTGATATCATATTTTTTAAAGCATTATAGTATAGCCCTAATAACCATGTCCATGTTATTCCCTGATGATAACTTTTATCTCTTTGAATTGAATCACCTTCATATACTTCTATATATCCATTTTCTCCTTTTGCAAGAGTTTTTAATCCGTAATTATTTAAAAGTTTTTTGTCAACTACATTTATAATATTCTTTGCAATTTCGGAATCAGCATCAATTACAGGATATGTCAAACTTAATGCAAATAATTGGTTTGGACGTACTTTTGCATCTCCTAAAACATCATATAAGCATTTCTTTTTCTTATTATAAAATTTATCATTAAATGATAATTTTGTTCTTTCTGCAAGTTCTAAATATTGTTTAGCATTAGCTTTTTTTCCCATTTTATTTTCTATCTCTGCCATTATACGTAAACTATTGTACCATAATGCATTTATTTCTACAGCTTTACCATTTCGTGGTGTTACTGGTTTTCCATTGCATTTTGCATCCATCCATGTGTTTTGTGTATCTTCTGTTCCAGATACTATTAGATTGTCATAGTCAAGATATATATTATTACCATCTAAATCTATTCCACTTGCATAATTTTCTATTATGGTTTTTAGTTTTTCATATAAATTTTCTTTTATAAATTGGAAATCTTGTGTATAATTCAAATATTTTTTTACTTGTTCAAATAATAATAAAGAGCTATCAACACTATTATATAAAGGTCTATTATCTACATCAGAATATCCATTTGGTATTAAACCATATTTAATATCTCGTATACAGGTTAATAATACTTCCTTTGCTATCTCAAATCTTTTTGGTACTAATAATATCCCTTCAAATGATATTAATGTATCTCTTATCCAATCTAAAAACCATGGATAACCTGCCATTAATGTATAAGTTCTAAACATTGGTCTGTATACTACGAAATTATCTGTTGATATTAAAAAATTTCTGATTAACTCATCATTTTCTTGTTCTTCTTGTGTTTTATCTGCTTTCCTATTATCTATTAATAGTGATTCATTAAATATTTCATTTAATCTTACTATTTCTTCATTTATTATATTTTTTGCTCTTTTTTCCTCAATATTATCTTCTAATGAACATATAAAAGATATTTCTTTTTCCTCATTTGGTAATATTTGAATTTCAAATACTCCTGGAATTGCATGATTTTCTTCTGCTTGAAATCCTCTTTTTTCTTCTTCTATATAAAACATATCTTTAAAATTGTCATCATTATGCATTATATAATTAGAATCTGGAACGCTTATATATATTGTAGCTACATTGTCTATTTTAACAATAAGTTTATTTTTCTTTAATTCTTGTTGTATATTAAAGTAATGATTAGTATTTGTATAATGATAATTTCTAAAATTTAATAATGGTGCTAATGTTATAGTTGTATTATGATTCGTGTTTTTTACTTTATAGTATACTGCTACTGTATTTTTTCCATATTCTAAACAAATAATTTTTGTTATTTCTATGTCTTGAATTTTATATGTAAATATTGGCAAATATTCTTTTTTAAATGTCTCTTGATATTTATATCCTTGAGATATATATTTTTTATTGATATTTGTATATAAGTCATATTTCTGATTGTCTATTTTAATGCTTTCATCTATTTTTGAAAGTATTAAATGTCTTCCAGCAGGTGGATTAATTGGTGCTATTAATAATCCGTGATATTTTCGTGTATTTGCTCCAATTATAGTAGAAGAAGCAAATCCTCCTATACCATTACTTATTATCCATTCTTTTTGTATCCCGTTTTTCTAAATTCAGACATTCTTTTGTAAGTTTCATCCATTTTTTCCTCCTTTGTTTTTTCCTTTTTTATTTTTTTATCTGATTCTTTTATTGATTTTATTCTATCTTGATATTTTGAGCTAAATTTACTTTGCTTTCCTCTTAATCTTTTCCCTGCCTTTTTTGTATCTTTGTCTTTTTTCTTCTTGTCTTTTTGTTGTTTTACTTTTATTTTATTTATTCTCTTGTCTGATTGTAATTTAGAATTTAATAACATGTATTCAGGTTCATTTTGCCTGTCTTGATATTTTAAATCATTACATATTAATTCTATTACAGAACTTGCAATTGCTCCTGAATCATGTCTGATTTTTCCATCTGAAATAACAGATATATTTTTACGCATGAATTTTATGCTTCTAGTTTTTATACCTTCAATATTTTGCTCTACTAAATCTGATCCTTCTTTATTATATTTTTTTATGTATTCAGGTATTATTTCTCCAGTGTCATAAATACAATAATCAATTAATCCTTCTCCACAATGATCAATTATAGCATTTACGTGATCTGCTACAGAATAATCGTCTGTTTGTCCTGGCTCTGTCATTATATTACTTATATATATTTTTATTGCACTACTTTCTTTTATTGCTTTTGCTATTCCGTTTACAAGCAAATTAGGAATTACATTTGTATATAAACTTCCTGGTCCAATTATTATACTATCTGCATTTTTTATTGCTTCTATTACTCCTGGTGCAGGTTTAGAATTTGATGGAGTAATATAGACTCTATTTATTTTTGTGAATTTTTCAGTAACTATGTTAGCAATTCTCGACTTTTCATTTACTACATACCCATTATTTAGTTCTGCTGATATATTAATTTCATCTAATGTAACTGGTAATACCTTTCCTACAATATTTAATATCTCGTTACTTTTCATTATAGCATCAGAAAAATCTTTGTTTATTTTTTTCATTCCAAGAAAATATATGTCGGCAAATGAAATTCCATTTAGTTTTCCCTCTTTAAATGTATAATTAAATAACTTGTCCATTTGTTGATTTTTTGAACTTAATGCTATCATACTATCTTTTATATCATCTATAGGCATTGTTCCTAATTCTTTTCTAGAATTTGATATTTCTTCACCATAATCTGAAACAGTTACTATTGCAGTAACATTTCTTGTGTAATTTTTCATTCCAGAAAGTACTGTATTTAAACCACTTCCTCCACCTATAACAACTATATTAGGTCCTTCATCATATACAGTCTTGTTAAAAATTAGTGATTTTACATTTACATTTTTTCCTTTTGCCATTCTATCATCTGTTGATTCAACTAGTATTTCTAATGTTCTCTTATTTAAAAATACTAACCCTAATATTATACATGTAAATCCTATTACAAATGTTATTACTATTTTCCCTATTGCAAATACTGTTGCATCTACAACATCATATACTAATATTTGTGCCATTCCATAACATGCTAATATTATACCTATAAGTATTAATAACATCCATCTTTTCATTTTTGCACTTGATTTAAACCATTGTAAAAAACCTTTCATTTTTTTCTCCTTTTGCTTTTTATAAATATTTATCATAATATAATAAATTAATTAATGTTTTATTCTCCTATTATTTCTACTTCTAATTCTATTTTTTTATTGAATTTTTCATAGACTTTTTTCTCGATATATTTTATTAATTCTAGAATATCATTTGCTGTAGCATTTCCTGTATTAATTATGAATCCTGCATGTTTAGTTGAAATTTGTGCTCCTCCAATTTTATAACCCTTTAGTCCACATTCATCAATTAGTTTTGCTGTAATAAAATCTACTCCTCTTTTAAATGTACTTCCTGCACTAGGGTATTCTAAAGGTTGATGTTCTTTTCTCCATATAGTATATTCTAACATTTTCTTTTGAATCTCTTCTTTTTTTCCCTTTTTTAACTCTAGTTCTGCTTCTAAAATTATGTATTTTCCTTTTGAAAATATACTATTCCTATATTCAAAATGTGCTTCTTGATTTGTAAATTCACAGATATTTCCATTATAATCTACTGCTGTAATTTTATTTACAATATCTTTAAACTCTTTTCCATGTGCCCCTGCATTCATCCTTATTGCTCCACCTATAGTACCTGGTATACCTGCTAATTCTTCAAAACCTGATATTTCCTTATTCATTAATTCTTGTGCTGTTTCAAAAATTGTATTTCCTGCGCCTACTTTTATATTTATGTTTTCCTGATGTTCTTTTAGATCCTCTTTTATATTTCTTATTTCTGTTTTTATGTCTCTAAATTCTCTTTTCATAGAAATTTCATCTTCATCTACTTTTATTTTTTTTATTTCTATATTTAAAACTATACCACTTACTCCATTATCTTTTACTAATAAATTCGTCCCTCTCCCTGTAACTACTAATGGAATATTATTTAATGATGATATTTCTAAAACTTTTTTAACTTCTTCTTCACTTTCTGCTTTTATATAACATTCAGCTGGTCCGCCTACTTTAAAACTTGTATGTTTTGACATCGGCTCATTATATAATATATTTTTACTGTTCAATCCTGAATTTTGTATTAATTCTTCTATTTTCAATTTTTCATCTCCCATTATTTTAATAAGATTATAAAGTAAATTTATTAGCCTGTTTATTTAGATATCTTTATTTTATCAAGTATGTTCCATCCTCTTGTTTTTCAAGTTGGACATCAGATTTTAGGCATACTATTGGACGAAATCCACGATGGTACTCACTATAAGAAAAAGGAAACACATCACCATAATAAAACATACCTATAAGAGCACCACTATACTTTGCAGATGGGCTTGCTAACCACATCCCTTGTGCTTTACTTGTATCATTTATTACATATAAACTATCACCGTTTATTTAAGTTATTTTCAGAAGAATTACCTGTAGAAAGGTCCCAACTATTTCCTGAATCATAACTTAACTCGTATCCTATTATGTCTTTTACTCTTACCTTATATTTGTTATTCGTTTTATATTTTTGATTATATGAATTAAATAACATTTCTATAGTTGGAGCTCCTATAGCATATTCTGCTTTTTCCCCTTTGTATACACTCCATACTTCTGTATCTAACATATATGCTACTGCTTTTATATTGCCATTTATACTCTGTTGATTTCCATTTGCTTTTAAATAATCGAAATAACTTTTATTTAAGTTTCGAATTTTGCTTTGCTTTATATCTTCTGATCCATTATAGTCTTTTATAACATTTTGCATTGATAATTTATATGGTGTATCGTTCTCATATATTGATTGATTTGCTGAACCTGGACAATAATCTTTATGTATATAATCAGCTGCTATTAAATATACATTGTTTTCATCAGCATAAAATATTTTCCAATCTTTTACTCCTGCACTATTTTCACATTCATATCCTTTTACTATTGCTCCATAGCTTTCAGGTGTTATTTCTGTTAATTTCTTACTATATAAATATAAAGGCTCTTTACTTTTTCCTGTTGATAATTTTGTTTTATTTATTACTTCTCCTGTTTTATAATTAATAATATATTCATCTTCAGTATTTGTTATTCCCATTGTTGCTAAACTATCCATGTTTAATAAGTAATAATTTTCTATATTAGGATCTTTTAATTCTATTGTTATTCCTGTTTTATCTTTGATTTGTTGGATTACTTCATCTATATCATCAAAATTTGTTATTTTTTCTCCCACCAATAAGGTTTCATCATTAGTTAAATTGTATTTTGCATATTTTTCAAGAATGACTTGCTGTACTAGTTGTAATTCAGTTTTTGCAACACTATCTTTTGTTTCTCTTATATTAGCTGTCCCTGTATATATAGTAATTGATGCTAATATTAAAATAACTACTATTGTTATTACTAATGATATTAAAGTTACTCCATTTTTTCTATTCATTTTTGTTTCTCCTTAGTTCATTTTTTAGGATTTTATCATTTTTTTACTTATTTTACAATAATTTTATATAAATCTATTTAATTTTTTCTAAATATATAGTATAATTATATTGTATGTTTTTATAGGAGGTGCTACTTATGTGGATGTTCTGGCTTATTGCAGCTGGTGTATTTTTTATAGGTGAAATAATTACAGTAGGATTTTTAATTTTCTGGCTAGGAATTGGTTGTTTGTTCGCTTTAGTTGTAAGTTTGTTTACATCTAGTATATTTGCTCAAACTGCCGTATTTGTAATTTCTTCTATCCTTTTAATTTTTGCTACAAAACCTTTTGCTGATAAATTTAGTAGAAAAGATACTATTCCTACAAATGTTTATACTTTGTCTGGAAAAAAAGGTATAGTAATAGAAACAATTAGTCCTACTGACGGAAAAGGACAAATTAAAGTAGGTGGAGAAGTTTGGTCTGCTATATGTGATGAGTCTATAACTATTCCAAAAGACTCTGAAGTTGAAATTGTTGAAATCAAAGGTGTTAAGGCATATGTTGTACCAATAAAGATTTCTTCTACAATAAATTAGTTATTAATGTTTTATATAGTCATATATTTTTTATGGCAATAATGCTTTATTTTAATTTAAGCATTTATTAAGAAATGGAGGTTTTTTAAAATGTGGTTTTTAATTGTTTTACTAATTATAGTATTAGTTATTGCATTTAAATCAATCAAAGTTGTTAAACAAGCTGAGGTGTACATAATTGAAAGATTGGGAAAATTTCATAAGGTTGCTGATGCAGGTCTTACAATTATAGTTCCTTTTTTAGACAAGGTAAGAAGTGTTGTTAGTTTAAAACAGCAAACAATGGATATTCCACCTCAAGGAGTTATTACTAAAGATAATGTTACAATTACAATCGATACAGTAGTATTCTACCAAATAACAGATCCTGCTAAAGCAGTATACGAAATACAGAGTTTGAAAAAAGGTATTGAGTATCTTGCTATTACAACTATCCGTGATATTGTTGGTAAGATGGATTTAGACCAAACATTTAGTTCAAGGGATTCTATTAATCAACAATTAAGGGTTATCCTTGATGAAGCTACTGATAGATGGGGTTGTAAAATAGATAGAGTTGAAATTAAAGACATAAATCCACCAGCTGACATTAGAGATGCGATGGAAAAACAAATGAATGCAGAAAGAAATAAAAGAGCTTTAATTCTTGAAGCTGAAGCACAAAGACAATCTGCAATTACTATTGCAGAAGGTAAAAAAGAAGCAGCTATTCTTGAAGCTGATGCTGATAGAGAAGCCTCTATAAGAAGAGCTTCTGGTCAGGCAGAGGCTATCAAAGAAGTTGCTGAGGCTAAAGCTAGAGAAATTAAATTAGTTTATGAAGCTATTAAAAATGCAAATCCTGATGATAAATTAGTTCAATTGAAATCTCTTGAAGCTCTTGAAAAAGTTGCCGATGGTGAAGCTAATAAAGTATTTATTCCTTTTGAAGCAACAAGTGCTTTAAGTAGTCTAGGTGCAATTAAAGAAGTTATGAAAGATAGCAAAAAATAATTTGTGTTATACAAAAAAGAAAAGGTAATTTAAGTTATCTTTTCTTTTTTATTTTTTTAGTGGCTCTTTTAATTAAAGCATCAATTTTTATTATCAATATATGGTTCAACATGTACAATTGCTTTATATACCTTTTCTAATTTTGTAATATCCATTTCTAAACAGTCTGCTAAATCATGACTATCTTTAGTTGACATTTCTCCATCTACTTGTATTGTTAAGAAGATTATATATTTATACCCAACTGGTGATGAAATTATATCTTCTATCTTTTTTATATTTTTATAGCTATGAGCTAAATCTAAAATTATATCTTTAGTTTTTTCATCTATTGATTTATCCATTAATACATTATAACTCTCTAAAAATATCTTTATTCCTGTATAACATATCCATAATGAAATTCCAATTCCTACTATACTATCAAACCAATAAATTTCTATACGTGCAAGTAATATTGATATCAAAGTAAAAGTAGTAACAATACAGTCATTTCTATGATCTTCCATATTTGCTTCCAATAATATATTATTATATTTTTTATATATATTTTTAACATATATAAATAGAATTAATTTTGTAATTATTGTCACAACACATACTATCACTAAAAACCATGAAAATGTAAGTTCACTTCCTAATATAAGTGTCATAATTGAATTATATAGCAATTTAGCAGCTACTAAAATCATTGATATGCTTATAAACATAGAAAATATATATTCTGCTTTTCCATGTCCAAAATTATGATCTTCATCATTTGGTGCACTCGCTATTTTGTTTCCAATAAATGTCATAAGTGATGCGAATATATCTCCTGCACTATTTATACTGTCTGCTATCATGGCTTGGCTTTTGCTTGCAAATCCTACAATAGCTTTTATTATTAATAGAAATATATTTCCTATAATACCTATAATTCCAGCATTTTTAGTTTTTTCTGCTCTGTCATTCATTATAATCATCTCCTAATTTTTGAAAATTATAACATATTTATTTTTATTGTTCAATTATTCTTTCTGATATATTTTTTATCAATTTTACCTATGTTCTATTAAATAGATATATATTATAAAAATTGGAATAATTGTCGAAATCTTGTCAAATTTAGAATATTATGGTATAATTAATATGTAATATTACTAAAGAGGTGTAAATATGTTAATTTTATATATAATATATATTCTAATATTTATTATATTTGCTTTAATTGCATATTCTATTTTTCAGATAAAATTGTTTGGAATGAATGTAAAAGACTTTTGGAGTTTTATTGAGGCCAACCAAGTATTAGATAAATTATATTTTTATTGTAAAAGATATGATAAAATGTCAGTTCAAGAACAAGTTATTTTTTTAAGAGAAGCTGAAAAAATCTTCGAGGCATTTGATAAAATTCCTAATTCTTTATGGGAAGATGAATATGATAAATATACTACCGTTTTAGAAAACTATCGAAGTATTAAAATGTTAAGATGGAGCGAAGCACATAATTAATGTGACTTTGCTCCATTTTACATTATTTAATATCTTACACCATCTATATGAATATATCTTATATTTTTAAAGTTATATGATCCTATGCTTTTCCTATATGCATCTATAGTATGTGTTGCAATTAATGTCTTATTTAAATTATTAGATTTGTCTGTTTCTACTATAAGTAATGAATGTCCATATGTTTTTCCATCAAAGCTTAATTGTGCTATATCACCTATTTCTACTTGCTCTAATCCTACTTCTCTACCATATGGTCCTATAGATTTATTCTGGGTTAAAAATTTGTATAAATATTCAACTCCACTCCATGATGGGGATTTATTATTTCCATTTTTATAATACCATCCATATTGATTATAATTCATCACTTGACTTCCTGAATAAATACATTGCGATATAAAACTTGTACAATCTCCACCTACTGGATCAAAATTGTAATATTGTGGATTTCTAGAATATGCCCACTTTTTTGCATAAGCTATTGCATCCTCTCTTTTATATATTTTTTGTCTCATAAATTATTTTCTCACCTCTTATTATTATATTAAAATACGAGGCTTTTGATATATTATATATATTATTTGTTGTCTTTTAATTTTACTATTTTTTCTATTCCCATTTTTCCAGCTCTTGTTATTATATTATATCCATATTTTTGTTTTAATTTGTCTAAAACATTATCCAATTTTTCTTGTTTTTCTGCATTTTGATCATAAAAAAATGATAATTGTGATTCTTCTTTTTCCACTAAATTGTCTACTCTTAATCCTACAAGTCTAATTGGCTTTTTATTTTCTAATAATTGCTCTAATAAGGCTTTTGCTTTTTCATATATATCTTTTGTGTTTGAAGTTGCTGGATTTAATTTGCATTGATGTGAAAAATCTTCAAATTCATTTGTTCTTATTTGAATATTTACTACTTTTGCTATCATTTTATATTTTCTTAATCTATATGTAACTTGTTCTGTTAGTGCTAGTAAAACTTCTTCTATCTTTTCTTTTTCTGACATATCTGTTGGCAATGTTACTGAATTACCTATTCCTTTGGGCTTTTCTACTTTATAATTCACCTCTGATTTATCTATTCCATTTGCATATTCCCACATCATGTTTCCATGTTTTCCAAATTTTTTTATTAACTTTACTTGATCTGTATTAGCAAGATCTCCTATTGTCATTATTCTCATACTATTTAATTTTGGAACAGTTTTCTTTCCTAACATAAATAGTTCTGAAACAGGCAGTTTCCACATTTTTTCTTGTATTTCATTTGGAAATAATGTATGCACTTTATCTGGTTTTGTAAAATCTGATGCCATCTTTGCTAGTAATTTGTTATTTGAAACACCTATATTTACTGTAAATCCAAGTTCTTGTCTTATTCTTTTACTTATCTCATATGCTTTGTCTATGAGTTTACAATTCATTAGATAATTTGTCATATCTAAAAAACATTCATCTATACTATATCTTTCTATTTTATCTGTATATTCTAATAATAATTTATATAATCTATCAGAATATTCTTTATATTTTTTGTAATTTCCTTGATATATTTTTAAATTTGGACATTTTTTCTTTGCTTGATAAATTGTTTCTCCTGTCATTACTCCAAATTCTTTTGCTTTTATACTTTTTGCTAATACTATTCCTGATCTTTTTGATTCATCTCCTCCGAATTATTGCAGGTATTGTCCTTATATCTACTGCTGTTCCATTTTGCAATAGTTCTAATGCTGTCCAACTTAAAAAAGCATTATTTACATCAATATGTAATATTTGTCTTTCCATCTATATCATCCTCTAATTTATATTTACATGGCAAGAGCCACCTGCAGATGGTGGCTCTTGCCTGTTGGGAATGCTATTTATCACCTGGCTCTTTTATTGTAGATATGTTGTATATCGCAACTAATCTTTCCTTACCATTGTGATCTCTCAATAGCAAGAAATTCTCATCCCATGCAACCAACATTAGGGTAAAAGTGTAACCATTTATCATGATTACATCTACTAATTTTCCTATATGGTTTCTCAAGAATTCTTCTGATATTAATTTTTGCCTTCTCTTGAAGAACGGTAATAGCATTTTTTACACTCCCTTTTTATTTTAGAGCTTTTTAACTCTATACTTTTATTATATCACATATTTTGTTTTCTGTAAATTTGTTACTAAATAGCGTTAACTTATACTACTATAATATAAAAATTAATAAATATAATAATTATAATTACATTTTCTTTGCTATAACATTATAAATATGCCAATGTTTTATTTTTCCTAGTCCAGTCTTTCCATCTTGTTCAATTTCATTAAAATATGCTATTTCAAACGACTTTTCAAATAAGTTCAATATTTGTTCTTTAGGTAAAAATACCATCTCTTTTTTTATTTTTGCCCATGAATCATTTAATCCGAAAAAAATTTCCTACAAAATAACCGTTCTTTAGAAATACTTTCAACAATTTTGTTCCAAAATTGACTAAAATAAACTTTTTGACAAAAAGGTATACTAAAATTAGCAACTAATAGTTTATTTTTTTCTAAATCGATGCTTTCAAAATTTTGACTGGTAAATCTAAATTTTTTTATTTCCTTATTATCTAATTTACTAGATATAATTTGTTCTGTATCTTCCTTATCTATTGCTAAAACATTCCATCCATTTTTTATTAAATAAATCGTATCTCTACCTGCACCACATCCCAAATCAATAGCATTTTCTGGTTTAATATTCATGTTTATAAATTCTTTAACTATTGCATGTGGAAAAGCATTTTCCGTATTTTTATAATATTTTACTATTTTCTTATATTCTTTTATCTTATTTAGTATTTTATCTTTATCCATTTATTTTTCTCCTTTTGTGTAGAAGTGTAATTGTCACTAACTTTCATTATATTTATTATCCAATTTTAATTTTTTTCTTACTATAAATAATCCTAAACTAATTAGGAATTCTATTGCGATAAACGTAATCATTAATCTTAAATTTATGTTGCTTAACCAACCTCCTGCTAATCTTTGATCAATAAAATTAGATAATAATTTTATTAAAACAAAGACCACTAATGTAATTATCGCAGTAATACAACTACTTATTTGAATTATTCTTAATAATTTATATTTTTCTGTTGTTACTAATCCTATTATACAAATAGTACAGATTAACAACATTCCTATTCTAAAATATATATTAATAAATATGTTATACAGTTTTAAAATTATAATATAATAATTTCCAAATGAATATATTAAATTTTCTTCTAATGTTTTTTCAGTATTTACAAGTTTTTCATTAAGATATTCTTTAGTAGTACTTACCCTTTTATTATATAATTCTTTTGGCATATTTTCTGAAATTAGTAAATCTATTTCCTTTGAAATGTCAAAATTTATGTTTTCATTATATGCTACATTTTTTATTATTGTTTGTATAAATTTTGAAGTAATCTTAATGGTATATTTACTATTTCTAATATTATATTCTATTTTTTCTAATGTATTTATATCTACATCATCAATAATTTCACTTAAAAAATAACCTGATATTTTTTTTGATAATATCTCCTGTGAAAAGGTTTTCACGACAATATTTTCAATTATAAGACTCATAGTTATTAGTATAAAACTTAAAGTTAATAGTATACTTAATATGATTTTTATACATTTTTTCATATATAACCTTCTACAAATTAATATTTTTATATTCATTATATTAACATAAACAAAAGTAAATATCAATAACCATTCTTATGTATTTTATATGTTTGACTAACCTTCAATTTTTATTATATAAAAAACTAAAATATATGGACTTTTTTATATAAATGTGGTATATTTGAAAGTGGTAAGATTATATTGTACCTATGGAGGTACAAAACCTCCAAACAATCATAGGAGGACGATATAATAATGTTTGGCATGAAAAAACTAATAGAACGTTTTTATACCCACAGATCTAACAAAAAAATAATAAAACTATATCGAATGGTACGTCGGGATTTATATCGTAGAAAACAAAATTCTAGATACTATGATATGTGTGGATTTGTACACACATATATATACATCCCTATGTCAGAGGAGGAATATACTACATTAAAGAAACTATGTAATTCAGAAGAAATTATTATATCTACATGGAGAAATAATCTTCCAGCATTTTATTTCTTTGAATTAAATGCTAGAAGCGTTCACTAATTAATATTCAATGTCAACAGAAAGAGGATGCCTTATCTAAGACATCCTCTAGGCACAAAAATGTATATCAAAAAGTAGGAATTTTTTACTCATAGTTAGAAGCTTTTAGCCCCCCCTGTAAAACAGGGGATTTTCATTATTCAATAAAATTTTTCTGCTATCAAACTACTTTTAATATAATTTGAGTAAACATTTTCATCCCTCTTTTTTATATAATTAAATTTTTGTTTTTTATCTCAAATTAATTATCTTTAAGATATTATAGTTACTTTTTATCTTTCATCATCATAATCAGAACGGGCAATATTTATATTATTGCCTTTTTCTCTTTGTCTTAATATTCCTCTGATATAAAATGCTCTTGCATGTGTGTTTTCAAAACTAAAATCAACATCATCTAAAGAAATCCATTGTGAATTCGCTATATGTTGTAAAAACTCCCTCATATGATTTGATAGTTTACTTACATAAGTACTTCCTAAAATTTCAATTGCTTGTCTTTTTGAATTATTACAGTCTAATATCAATCCATATCTTTCTAGTTCTTCATAGATACTGTTTTCACTAACTATTGCTGATATTACTCCATCCCCTGGTAACAATCTACAAGCAAAATTATAAAATTTAATATCTTGCTGTTTACTAAAAGGAGGATTCATTATTATATGTGTAGGTCTTGGAATCAATTTTTTAATTACTGCTGTTTCAAAATCTGTATTTATAACATGTTCATACCCTTTTTGATGTAACTGTTTGCAACAGCCTGCATCTGGTTCAATTGCCCATATTGAACTTTTAGGAATTCTTAAACCATCTATTAAGTTTCCTAAACCTGCCGCTGGGTCTAAAACAATAGGCTCCTTTGTTTTATTTAAATGAAATTGAATAAACTCTTGTAAATATTTTACACCAGTTTGTTTTGTGTAATAACTTTGCTGTTGTTCTCTTTGTCGTTCATTTTCAGTAACAATATTTTCTCCTCTATTAAATTTTTCAAGAATATCTTCAATTAAGGCTATATATTGTTTTAATCTATCTTTTTGAAAGCAAATTTCGTCTGGTATTATATATTCTTTATATCTTTCACTCCAAGCTAAACCATGCTTTTGCATTACAAGTGAGAAATCCTTCAATTGTCTTGACATACCATATTCTTTTTTTTCGGCTATATTATCCATATCCATTAATACTATTCCCAATATTGGTGCTGTATCATCAGTAGCCTTTTCACTAATATCATGTTTGGTTATCAAATATTTTATATTCATTATTCGAGCTCCTTAATATTATTTTTTATTTAACCACTCTATATATTCCTCATAAGTAACCTTATCTTTTGTTTTACTTTAAATGATCCAATTTCTTTGCAAGTTCTGCTATCTTCATAGATATTAGAACAATATAATTCATCTGTTCTTTTTTCTGGTACAAAGTATTTTCCACAGTTTTTACATTTTTTTATTTCAAACTTGTCCATGCAAACAATTTCTTGAAGTTCAATAATTAGCAGTTGCGTAATGTCTGTACTTTCAAAAGTATAAGGAATTGGCAATATCTTGTCTTTATTTACTGTTGCGATTTCTATTAGAGATTCTTCATCTAAAGTGCTGGGTTTATCTAATAATACTGTTAAATCTCCAAGAGCAATATTTAATTTGCTATTTTCAAAATGAATTAAAATAATATCTTAAGTATATTAGTAATGTCCATAAAATTTTTTCTAATATTTGTGCCATATTTTTCAATTATTTCTGCATCTTTACTATCTATTGTATTCTTATTTTCTTTCCATTGTCTATTTTCACTCACTTCGAATCATCTGAAAAATAAATATGTTGTTTAAGTAAAAAAATATCATATTTTTAAGAAATGTCAAATATTTACCAATTCATATATTTTTAAATATTCTTCTAGTTCTAATAATTTAATGTTTTTAGTTAAATTTGAAATATACACACCATGAGAATAATTAAAAACTAAAAAAGTAATATTTTTAATAATCACTCTATGTGGCTCAATATATGTGAGATTAGTTTTACCAATCTTCCTAATACTACCATTAATAAAGGTAGGAGTAACTTTAGAAAACTCACATATAAATTCCAGTCGTTCCTCAAATTCTAGTTTTTGCATAATTATTTGCATTTCTTTTACCATGCTTTCTAGTAGGATGACTTTTTTGAATAACAAAAAAACAACCAGATTTTCTGATTGAATTTTTATATGATACCTATTCATAGAAGTTCGACAAAAACTCGTCGTTGGTGGGCAGGGATGGATTCGAACCATCGTACTCAAATGAGAACAGATTTACAGTCTGCCGCCTTTAGCCACTCGGCCACCTACCCTTATAATAAATTTTGTCAATTTAGATGACAAAATTTATTATAAGGGTTTTTTATATTTTTGTCAATAGTTTTTTAAAATTTTTAATAGCTAGTTTGATTATCCAATTGTTTCAAATTGAGAATTGTAAAGTTCAGCATAGAAACCATTTTGTTTAATCAATTCGTCATGATTTCCTTGCTCAATTATGTTTCCTTCTTTAACAACCAAAATCAAATCAGCATTTTTTATTGTTGATAATCTATGTGCAATTATAAAAGATGTTCTTCCTTCTGTTAATTTATCCATTGCTTTTTGAACTAATTCTTCTGTCCTTGTATCAACTGATGAAGTTGCTTCATCCAATATTAAAAATGGTGCATCTTTTATCATACCTCTTGCAATTGTCATTAATTGCTTTTGTCCAGCAGATAAATTGTCTACATCACTTAATACAGTATCATATCCTTTTGGAAGACTACGTATATAGTGGTCTAACCCTACTGTTTTACAAGCTTCTATTACTTGTTCATCTGTTACATTTTCTTTGTTATATATAATATTTTCTTTTATTGTACCACTAAATAGCCATGTATCCTGTAATACCATGATAAATAGATCATGTATATTTTCCCTTGTTAATTGTTTAGTTGATATTCCATCTATTTTTATGTCTCCACCATTTATTTCATAAAATTTCATAAGTAAGTTAATTAAAGTTGTTTTACCTGCTCCTGTTGGCCCGACTATTGCAATTTTTTGACCAGATTTAGCTTTAGCACTAAATCCTTTTATTATTTCTTTTTCTCCATCATAACTAAATCTTACATTATTAAACTCTATATTTCCCTTTACATTATTTACATCCAATTTAGATGTTTTGTTACTTTCGTCTGACATTTCTTTTTCTTCTAAAAATTCAAATACTCTTTCACTTGCCGCTGCTGTTGATTGTAATTGTGTTGTGGCTTGTGCTATTTGAGATAATGGATTTGTAAACAATCGTATATATATCATAAAAGCTACTATAATACCAAAACTTATGTTTCCATTTATTGTAAGTAGTGCTCCAACTATACAAACAGCTACATATCCAAAATTTCCTACAAACGCCATTAATGGTTGCATTAATCCAGATAAGAATTGGCTCTTTCTTACGCTTTCAAAAAGTTGGTCATTTATCATATCAAATTTTTCATTAGCTTCATCTATTCCATTATATGCTTTAACAACATTATGTCCTGAATATATTTCTTCTATATGTCCATTTATATTTCCTAATTCATCTTGTTGTTGAGTAAAGTATTTTTGTGATTTTGATAATATTACCATCATTGAACCAAATCCTATAATAGTTGTAAGTACTGCTGTAATTGCCATTATCCAATTTGTTATAAACATCATAAGTAATGAACCTAAAAATAATGTTACAGCACTTACTAGAGTTCCTATACTATTATTCATTGTTTGACCTATTGTGTCTACATCATTAGTAACTCTTGAAAGTATATCCCCATAACTATGATTATCAAAATATCTTAAAGGTAATTTGTTAATTTTTTCTGAAATTTCTTTACGCATCTTCTTGGTAAATCTGTTTGTTATTGTTGTCATTATAAATCCCTGAAGATATCCAAATATTAAACTTAATGTATATATTACTACTAGGAATAATGATATACTTTTAATTTTATCTAAATTAATATTTCCAATCAAACCTTTTGTTATCTCATCTGTAATATCGCTCAAATAATTAGGACCTATAATAGCACATACTGAACTTGCTGATGCCAATATTATTGCTATTATTATAAAAACAAGAAAAGGTCGGCAATATTTTATAAGGTTTTTCATTGCTTTCTTAAAATCTTTTGACTTTTCACCAACACCCATTCGTGGACCTCCCATTGGTCCATGGTGCATTGGAGCTCTATTAGTTGTTCGCATCTTTTCTTCATTACCCATTTTCCAATTCCTCCTTGCTTAATTGTGAATATGCTATTTCTTTATATACTTCGCAATTCTGTAATAATTCCTTGTGTTTTCCTTTTCCTACCATTTCTCCATCTTCTAATACAATTATTTGATCTGCATCTTTTATTGTTCCAATTCTTTGTGCTACTATTAGATTTGTTGCATCTTTTGTATAATTTTTTAATTCTTTTCTTAATGCAAAATCGGTTTTATAGTCTAATGCACTAAATGAATCATCAAATATATATATTTCTGGATTTCTAGCTATTGCCCTAGCTATTGCTAATCTTTGTTTTTGTCCTCCAGAAACGTTTGTTCCTCCTTGAGCTATATGTGATTCATATTTTTTCTCCATACTTTCAACAAAATCTTGCCCTTGTGCTACTTTAACTGCTTGTTTTATTTGTTCTTGATTTGGTTTTCCTTTTCCATTATTACCATAAGAAACGTTTTCATTTATAGTACCACTGAACATAACTGCTCTTTGTGGAATATAACCTAATTTATTATGTAATGCTCTTTGTTCATATTCTTTTACATTTATTCCATCTACTAAAACTTCTCCTTCTGTGGCATCATAAAATCTTGGAACTAAATTTATTAGTGTAGATTTACCTGAACCTGTAGAGCCTATAAAAGCTACTGTTTCCCCTTTGTTTGCTTTAAATGATATATTCTTTAACATGTACTCTTCTGCATCAGGATATTTAAATGATACATTTTTGAATTCTACTGTTCCTTTCTCTTTTGTGTCATCTCCTTTATTTTTTCCATCTTTAATTTTACTTTCTGTATCAAGTACTTCTAAAATTCTCTGTGCAGATACACTAGCCCTTGGATATATTATAAATATCATACTTAACATCATAAATGACATGACTACTTGTATTGCATATGATGAAAATACTACCATATTACTAAATATATCTAATTTATCTAACATATTAGCATTTTCAATTAAAAAAGCTCCACTAAAATATATTGCAAGAGTTATTCCAGACATTATTGAATTCATTACTGGATTCATTATTGCTAATATTCTTTGATTAAATAATTGTGTATCTTTTAGTTCTTCATTTGCCTTTTCAAATTTTTCTTTTTGGTATTCTTCTGCATTATATGCTCTTATTACTCTTATTCCTGTTAAATTTTCTCTTGTTATTCTGTTTAAATTATCTGTTAATTTCTGTACTTTTTTAAATCTTGGAAGTACTAAAGTTACTATAACACCTATCATTATAAATAGTACTCCTACTGCTACAGCAGTGATTGCACTCCATTGCCAACTCTTTCCTGCTATTTTGGTTATTGCCCATACTGCCATAATTGGAGCTTTTATTAATAATTGTAAGCCCATAGCAATTAACATTTGAACTTGTGTTATATCATTTGTTGTTCTTGTAATTAAGCTACTTGTAGAAAACATTTTGATTTCTTCCATTCCAAAACTTTCTACTTTTGTAAATACATCTTTTCTTAAATTTTTAGAAAAATTTGCTGCCACATATGATGCAAAATATCCTACAATTACTGAAGATATTAAACTTCCTAACGCACAAGATAACATATATGCACCTTGTTCTAGTATTTCAGTCATTGTACTGCCTTCAGTTTGCACTAGTTTTGTTATTTCAGACATGTAGTCAGGTAATTTCAAATCTAACCATACTTGTAATACTACAAATAATATACATATTAATATGTATATTATTTCCTTTTTTCTCAATTTTTTTAATAGTTTTAACATGTTATGTCTCCTTTCAATTTTTCCATATCTATGAATTTTATTCCCTTTAAAATATTTTGTCAACTAATTTCACAGATAATTTACAAATGTTTTAAATTTATTAAGTTTTTTCTAGATTATTTCCTATATTATCTTTAAGTTCAAACCTTGTAATTCCTCTATTTAAAGTTAAATATTTTCTTTTTATTCGTACATGTTTAAATTCTTTTCTTACCATTTCCAATATTGCTTTTCCTTTATGAAATCCATGTATAACTTCTACTACTTTTATATATTCTGGTGCAGTATTTAATTCTTTTTCTAAATAATATCTTGCTTCTGCCACAGTCATTTCATGCAAATCTACTATTAATATTTCTTCTGGCTTTAAAAAAATATCATCCACGTCTCTTTCACCTTTTCCTAAATTATTAAAACTTATATATGTTTTTAAAATCCAGCTATTTTATGCTGGATTGTTCTATTTTTATTTATTTTCCTCTTTTTGATCATTATACTCATTTACTAAATACAATGGTCTATTTTTTGTTTCTATAAATATTCTTCCCAAATATTCCCCTATAATTCCAAACAATAATATTTGTATTCCTGAAAAAAATAATACCAATAATTATATATGTTGCAAGTCTTAATGGAGAAGTAGTAAATGATGTTATTCCATCTATTGCTAAATCTACTAATTTAAAATAATGCATTAACACATCTTCTATCTAGCAACCTAATTTCCTCCTCTATACTATAATTATTTGTTTGATTGCTTCTTAAATATTATAAATTTACTTAATATATAATTTACTATTATTACTATTATATTTGCTATTAGTTTTATAATCAATTCATTCATATGTAATAGATTTACAAATACATATAATATTAGTTCTTCTAATAATAATGAAAATATTCTTGCCGCACTAAATGAAAGTATTTCTTTTTCTATAATTCCAAATTCAAAACTTCTGCTTTTGAACACGAATAATTTGTTTGTAAAATATGCAAAAATAACACTTATTATCCAAGCTATTATGTTACATATGTGCATGTCTATATTTGTAAATTGTGTTAATATTGCAAATATAATATAGTTTATTGCAGTTGTTAGTACACCTATTATTAAATATTTTATAATTTCTTCATATTTTTTTATTAATTCTTTTATTTTTCTCATTTCTATTATGCTAGTTTTGCTACTAACCTTCCTCCTTTTACATTAAAAATTTATCTTTTTTTCAATTATATATTGAGGTCTATTCTTACTTTCATCATAAATTCTTGCTATGTATTCTGACATTATCCACATTGAAAGTAACTGTACTCCCACAAAAAATGTAATTGCTACCATCAGTGATGTCCACCCTGGAGTTAAATTATTTAATTTAAAAATGTATGATATTACCGCATAAATCATTATACATATTGAGATTAATATTGAAATTAGACCTAATGCTCCTACAAATTTTAATGGTTTTGTTGAAAAACTTATTATTCCGTCAGATGCTAGTTTTAACATTTTTTTCAATGGATATTTGGTTTCTCCAGCAAACCTATCTTTTCTCTCATATTCAAATGGTATTTGCTTGAATCCAACCCAACTCCATAATCCACGTAAAAACTTATTATGCTCTGGTAAACTATTTATGACTTCTACCACTTCTCTATCAACTAATCTAAAGTCTCCTGTATCTTTTGGAATTTCTACATCTGAAAGAGAATTTAACATTTTATAAAACATTTTCGCTGTTAGCAATTTAAATGCAGATTCGCCTTCTCTTGTTTTGCGCTTTCCATATATAACTTGATTTCCTTGTTCCCAAAGTTTTAACATCTTTGGTATTAATTCTGGTGGATCTTGCAAGTCTGCATCTATTATTACTACTACATCTCCTGATACATGCTTTAATCCAGCTGTTACTGCACATTGATGCCCAAAGTTTCTGGCAAATGATAGTATTTTTACATTACTGTCATTTTTAGCAATTTCTTCTAATAATTCTAATGTTTTATCTTTACTTCCATCATTTATAAATATAATTTCATATTCATAATTTTCTATATTTTGTAAGGTTTGTGTTAATCTCTTATAACATTCATTTACTACTTTTTCTTCATAATACATTGGTACTACTAATGATATTTTCTTCATCTTTACCTCCTAAAATTTAGTTAGCTATATATTCCTCCGCTTTTTCTACAAATAGATTATATTCTTCATATTTTAAATAACCATATGGACTCGATGCAAAGGTTTTGTTATAAATTCTTCACCATTTTCTATTTTATGTTTGTATTTTTTTCTTATATCTGCATAATATACTAAACATTTTTCTCCATCAATTTTTTCTTTAAAATACAAATCAAACATTCTATTTTGCAATTAGTTTTTCTATAACTTTTTTTGTATTGTCTTTTGAGCCATCATCCATGATTAGCCATTCAATTTCTAATGATTCATTTTCTTCTTTTTGATTTTCTATATTTTTAATTATACTATTGTATAGAATTTCTAAAAAATTTGCTCTATTATATGTTGCCGTTAAAATCGATAGTTTCATATTTTTAGATAAATGCTAGAATTAACTAACATTTCTCCTTTCTTACTTATTTTAGTTCTTTTTTTTGTCTATATCTTCTATAAATTTATCTTTTATTTTATTTAATTTTTTTACAGCATAATCTTCTATTTGTATTGAAACAATTGGCATTAAAATTACAATATATGATATTATATACCTTGATTTTGCTTCCCATAATGTATGAAATAAAAATCCTCCGATAAATATTGTTATTAATAGCAATATATCAATTGTTAAATTTTTTCTATATTTTAAAATTGTTAATATTGTACTTCCAAATATTATTAATATTATTGCTTTTTGAAATACATATAATGGTTTAGTAAATTTTATTACTAAAAAGTCTATTGTTCCTTTTACTATATTTTCTAATATTGAATCTGGCTCTTTTCCTTCTAAAGTTCCAAAATTATATGAACCATTATACCACATTGCTGCATATGTGTTTTCTGTCCACATAGATGCTGTCTTTTCTATATAAAATTTTGCAAAATATACAGGATTTTCCATAAAGTATTTTATTCTATTACTTATTTCTTCTTTATACTTTTGCTTTGAATTAATAGCATCGGAAACTCCCCAATCTGCATAAGTATTATACCACCCTTCTGCTCTTTCGCCATCTTCCATTCCCATACATAAAAATCCTATTGTTGGAAACGCTTTGTTATTATCTAACTCAAATTTGTTTTGCAAGAAATTTTTTATACCTGTAGCTGGCATTATACTAATTAATAAAAATAATATTAGAATTAGTATTTTTATTAAGATATTTTTTATGAGTTTTTCTTTTGTTTTAAATATGTCTAATAATATATATATACTTATTGCTATTATGTAAATTAAATTATTCATTCTTGTTATATATGCAACAGACATAAGTAATGCAGATATTATTGCATATCTATATTTTTGTTTGCTTGAATATTTCATTATATAATAGACTGCAAATACACACATCGGTATACTTAATATATCACCATATACAAATATTGATAGTAATGGTAATGTTATAAATGTTATTGATATCATTAGTGATTTAATCTTTCGTGTAGGATAATCTTTTCCTAAATGATCAGTTATTAATAGTATTCCTAATATCGTAAATGCATTTGCTATTGCATTAATACATTGTAGTATTATTACACTGGTCGAACTGAAGATTTTAAATATCACAAAATATATTGTTGCTAATGTTAATTGTTGAGGATATAATTCTAAATACCAGTTTCCTTTTAGTTTCTCAATTTTTCCCTCATACATTTTTACAGCTGTTTCGTATACATGTTGTTGGTCAAATATTGGATTTGCTTTTCTCAAATTTATCCAAACTATTTGTAAAATTATATATAATATTAGTATTATTACTATTATTTTTATTTTTTCATTTTTACTGTATGTTCCATTTTTAAATTTTTTTAATATTTTATATATTATTACAATCATTGCTAATGTAATTATTAATTCTATTATTCCATATATTTCTATATTTACTTTTTCTGATAAATTACTTTCTATTGTTGTTATATAAAATATATTTAATATAAGCACAATTAAACATAATATTAGACCTATAACTGCTATCGTATTTTTTACAAGCTTTTCCATTATGTTTTCCTTTCTCTAACGTTTTATTGACTATTAATTTATTAATTTTTCTATTTGTTCTAGTATATTATAATTATCATATGTTAAGTTATTATTTATAGTTTTTTCCTGTTTTGTGGATAATTTTTTTGTAGCATTTAATATTTTTTTTAATCCAATATAGATACCCTCTTCGGAATTCTCAAATATTTTGCTTTTGTTATAATTTTTCAATGCTTCACTTGCTGCTGTGTTTGTTATTAATATGTATTTATTCAAAATTTTTGCTTCTTCTAAAACCATCCCATACCCTTCATATTCTGAAAATAGACATATATAATCTGCTTTTTTCATATATGGATATGGGTTTTCTTTTGCACCTAATAGTTTTACTGTATTTTCGCATTTTTCAAATTTTATTAATTCTTGCAATTTATATTTTTCTGGTCCTTCTCCAATTATATACAAATTATGATTGAGTCCTTCTCTTATTAATTTTGAATGCACTTTTATAAATCTATCTAATGCTTTCTGCTCTACTAAACGTGCTACTGTTAATAAGTTTATCTGCTGTTGCTTAAATTCTTTGGGTTCAAACTGTTCTGCTTCTTCTAATACTTTCTTGCTATCTATATAATTATAAATTACTTGCTTTGATATAATATTTCTTGGGTATACTCTTTTAAAACTTTCTAGATTATTTTTACTTACAAAAATTATTTCTTTGAATTTGTTGTATATTTTCTGATCTACCTTGCTTTTTATTTTTGATTTTATTCCGCTTCCAAATACTTGTGATATATCATTGTGTATCCATGCTATTTTGTTCTCTCTATTTTTACTACATGAAAATATTCTAGTAATTGGTCCTTCTAAAAAAGCAATTTCTACATCGTATTTACCTTTTATGTATTTTTTATATATTTTATTTTTTAATAAAAATATTTGTAGTGGGATAATTATTTTTCTTTGTATAAATTTTAATTTTTTATATTGCAAATTGTATATAGTATTTATTTTTATGTTTGAAGCTATTTGTTTTTCTAATTTGCCTTTTCCATAAATGGTAAATACAGTTATTTCATATTTCTTATTTTTACTTAATTCATTTACTAAATCTACTAATACCCTTTCAGCTCCTCCAAGCTCTAGACTAGTTATACCAAATACTACTTTTTTCATTATATGTTTATTTGAGCTAGTTTAGCAATATCTAGCTTTTCCTTTCCTTTATTTTTTGACATTTTATTATAAATAATTAAAGATTTTTTGTATTATATCATTATTTAATGTTTTTGGCTATATTTTTTATAAAAGAATACATTTTTTTATGTAAGTTAGTCAATCATATGTCACACTTTTTTGAAAAATATATAC
>CAMMHE010000015.1 GCA_946496575.1 uncultured Clostridium sp.
TTCAATATTTTTTTTTCAATTTACATGTGACATATCTATTTTAAACCTATATTTATAAAAAACATTTAAAGTTTGCCCTTTTTTCGAGGATGAAAGTTTAATTTGATATTCTACTGGCGTAACTATTATAAAAACATATATTTTACTTAAACTAATAATTTTCTTGTAATTTATTTATAATATTTTTATATTAAACTTTTTATCGGAAATTTATCATTGTTTTTTACTGCAACTATTCTAATTAATTCTTCATTTTTTAGTTTAATTTCTATTTCATTTTTCTCTAAATTAGAGTATCGAGAATTTTTAGACTTTATAGTATAATATAAAAGAAATTATTCCAAAATTATTAAAAAATTCAGAATGAGATGAATTTATTGAAAAACTCTATCAAGATTATGTTACTTTACAAGAAAAATTATCAATACAAGCTAATATTATTGATGAGATTGAAAAAATACCAAATATAAAGAAAATCTATTCTTGCTGATAATAAAGAACTTAATAATCAAGTAAACACTATTAAAGCAGAATATAAGGAAAAAGAACTTGATATTGAATTGAAATATAAAAATAGAATAAAAAGTTTAGAAAAGGAAAACCTTCATTTACACAAAATTATTGATAAATTTTATAATACTGTTGATAAATTTATAATTTGGATTTGCCATAAATTTGGTATTGAGGAATCTGAAGAATTGGTTTGAAATTTTGAAAAAGAAAATCACATCATAGGAATGCATTTGTTTCGGTTTATCACTTGTTTTTTTAACTAATTTCTTTGCTCCATTTACCTTCTGACTTGTTAAGGTTTTTGATGCTAAAATGATATCTTTTGCTGCCATTAGATGGTTCACGCATTTACGTTAACTTTACTCCATATTTTGGTGCATAGTCTTTTTTGATGACCTGCAAAAGCAAATTGCCACAGTGCTTTTTGGTGTGTACAATATAACCATCAACATCATCTAAAAAAGTATTTTGATTTGGACATGGTATGGTTATAACATAACCCCATGGAGCATCTCCGACAGGAATCTGTCCTTTAGGCATTTTCCGTTGACACCATTTGTCAGACTTGGTAACAGGTCTTATCTCACAGTTAAGCAAGTAATACCTGTTGGATTGTTGCTGTTTCTTATTCCATTCTGCCATAAATCTCCTTCAGCTCCTTTATTAAATGATGTATAAATTATACATCATTTATGTCTACTTTGTCAACAATATGCGAAATTTTATGCTACTTTTATTCCTGTATCTACAACCTCTTTTACAAAAGGATTTGAAACATTTTCGTAATCTTCTGTTGTTATTGGGTGTGGCTCTATTCTAGCATCTATGTCCCAAGTCATTCCCATTAAAACTGCCATACAATCATAAATATCTTCAAAATCATCAGAAATAACAGCAATATCTATATCACTATCTTCATTTTCTGTTCCTTTTGCATAAGAGCCAAATAATATAATTGCCGTAACATTATATTGCTTTTTTATTTCTTCTATAAACTTATTTATACTATTTATAATATCTTTATTTATTGTTCTTTCAACCATTTTCGTACCTCCTGAATATTTTTTACTTGTTCAGATGTATAATCATCTGTGCATTTTTCATCAAAAGTCCTTTTATAATTATCATATCTAGCACTTATATTAAATGTATTTATAGTTTGTATCTTTTCTCTTATTTCTTTTGGTACTTCTAAACTTGCTTTTTGAGAAAGTAAAATTAAATTATGAATTTTAGGTGCTATTGGGTCATCTGGATTATTCTTTGCATATAATCCTTTTAAAAGTTTTTCAATTACTAAATGTCCTATAAACAAACACCAAGTATTCTTTTTTCCAGCTTTCATATAAAGCATTGTGTCATAATCTTCATCTGCACTTTTAAACCAATATTCCATTAAATCTACACTATTCATATATTTTTTTCCTTTCAATCTATTCTTATTATAGCATTAAAGTTAAATTTTTACTACATTTTATTGACTATTTTTTAAAACTATTGTAACCACTCATAAACATTATCTTCAGTAAGTTCTCCATGTTTTTTAGCTTGTTTTTTCCAAATTTCAAATTCTGATTTTAGTTTCTTATCTTCTTTATTCTTATTAACTATACCAAATTTTTGTTGATATGTTTTTCTATATTCAGAATAAGCTGACTTTTCTTGTAATCTCTTGCTATAAGAGAGTATTTCTCCTCGTTCTCTACAAGTTTTTCCGTTTTCTTTTGGATAATCACAATAAATCTCATCTAGCCTTGAATTTGGTATAAAATACATTCCACAGTTTTGACATTCTTTTATAGGGTAATTATCTGTTTTTGATAATTCTTCTAATATAGCATAACAAATTAATTAGTAATTTATTATTTATAATATCAACCATAACATTTATTTTTGCTCATAATTATATTACATTTGTAATCGCTATAGTAACTAATGTAATTAATAATTCGCTAAATTCTGGAATTACTAATTCAATATTATATGAAAATTTAGATAATAAACATAGGTATAATAAAATATTATTTTATAACTCTTTTTTTATAATATTTCATATATGCTTGCAATGATTATAGGTGGATATATTGGTCAAAAATTTGGTTTAATATATACTTATTATATTACGATAATTCCTTTTATTATTGATTTTATTGTTTTAAAAATAAAAAATAATATAAATACAGCAAAATTCTTCATAAAATAATTTTCTATTTTTTGAAGCGATTAAGGGAGTTATATGCGAAAAATTTTCCTCCCACATTTTGCTCAAAAAAATAATTTGATTTCTCAACTGTTGAAACCAGTATATCATAAAATAAAAGATTATCAATAAATTCTTTTTAAAATATTGATAATTTTCTAAAAATAGCATATAATATTAGTAAGGAAAGTAAGGAATAAAGAAAGGATGTGATTTTATGGAATTAGCAAAAGTAACTACAAAAGGTCAAGTAACTATTCCAAAATCAATAAGAGAATTATTACATTTAAAAGAGGGAAGTAAAATTCTTTTTATTCAAAAAGGAAAGGATATAGTTATTCAAAATTCTGCAATGACAGCTTTAGAAAAAATACAAGATGCTTTTGATGGTGAAGCAGAAAGACTTGGTTTAGAAACAGAAGAAGATGTTGTAGAAATGATAAAAGAATTTAGAAAAAATAGAAAGAAGGATTAGTATGCGAATAATGTTAGATACAAATATTCTTATTTCTGCATTTGTATTTAAGAGCAAAAAAATGAATGAACTAATCTCTAAACTTTCTAAAGAACATGAAATAATAATTTGCTCATATACAGTTGAAGAACTAAAGGAATTAATAAATTCAAAATTTAAGGTAAGCCAAAAAGATTTAGACGAATTTTTAAAAGACTTCCCATTTGATTTAGTTTATTCTCCAACTAATGTTGAAAATAAACTATTTGAAATTAGAGATAAAGATGATTATATCATTTTACATACTGCTATTATTGAAAATGTTGATATATTTATAACTGGAGATAAAGATTTTGATGTCATTGATATAGATAAGCCAGAAATTATGAGTGTTAAGGAGTTTTTAGAAAAATATTGTTCATAAACTAGTGTTCCAAGTTTAACATTTAATTTTGGTTTTATATAGAAAATTCTCCCACAAAATTCTATAACTACTTATTTAAAGCGTTTTTTGAATTTTGTGGGAGCAATTTTTGGAGCCACTAAGCAGAATCGAACTGCTGACCTACGGGTTACGAATCCGTTGCTCTACCAACTAAGCTATAGTGGCATTTACTATATAATTATAATCTTTATTTTCATATTAGTAAATATTATTAATAAAAAATTTCAAAACTTTTTTATTATGTATTGATAAAAAAAACAAATAATGTTATCATAATGTTAATTTATAAATTATTTTACAAAGGAGGAAGCCAAATGTTTATTTTTAACATATCAAATGCTCTTACACTATTATTACTGTTAGCCGCAACTGTTTTACTTATTTTTTTAGCACAAGAGTTAAAAAAGAGTTATATTGTTGTTATACCTTTAGTTTTTTATTTAATACTACTAGTTATGCATGTATTCCAACTTATAACTTTAAATGCAGATTATAATTATCTATCTTCTACTCTTTCATGGTGTGTAATTATTGATTTTATATTTATTGCAATTACTTTCTTCTCTTTCTTGTGGGTTGATGATATTGAAGCTAAAGCATTAAATAAGAAAAGTATAGATAATAGTTTAGACTGGTTTTGGAAAGAATTATAATTTGGAGCTTGTAAAACTGAATTAATGTATTAATTGCCATCAACATGATGGCAATTTTTTAAATTCCCCAAAAACCTTTTTTTATCTTGGTTGGCATCTCTGTATATATTGGTTTATTTTCTAGCACTAATTGTGCATTAATATCTGTTAAATTTCTAATCATTTTTTTATCAACTATTTTATTAAGCTCATGTAATGCTTCTGGAATGTTATTATAAATTGAATTCTGTCTATGAACATCCGAACCCAAAAAATGAATCATGTTATTTTTCAACAATAATTTAACTGTCTTTTCAGCATGTTTCCCATACATTCCTAAAACACTGCCAAAATTTGCTTGAAACAAAACTCCTAATTCTAAAAATTCTAATAACCAATTAGGATTTTTTTTAACATATTCATATCTTTCCGGATGAGCAATTATAGGAACATATTTGTTTCCAAGCAAATTATAAATTATATTTTTTAGATTTGGTATCTCATTTCTCATTGGAAGTTCAAATAATATATATTTAGAATTATTTATTGTAGAAGCCTTATTATCTTGTATAAGTTCTAACATATTATAATCTACATATATCTCGCTTCCTAAATATAATTCTATATCTATTTCCAAATCCTTTATTCCTTTATTAATCATCTCTAGAAACTTTTCTCTTGATTCTACATCAAATTCATATTCATCTTGGATATAATGTGATGTAGCAATTATTTTTGTAAATCCTACTTTTTTAGCTTCTTTAATAAGATTTATTGTTTCTTCTATACTTCTTGAACCATCGTCAAGTTCTGGTAATATATGTGAATGGAAATCTATCATAAATTATCCTCTTATTTATTCATTTTCTTTTTTTGTTCTTCAATATATCTATTCATTCTTCTTAACATTTCTTCAGTTGCGTTTAAGTTTGAAATTGTACTATCTTTAGAATTCATACTTGTGTCTATTTTTAATTTTGAATCTATTAATTTATCTATACCATCTTTTTGTTTCTTATATGACTCTTTTTCTATATTAAATTCAATATTGTTAAGAGACTTTGATTTTTCTACATTGTTTTTAGTATTATCTTTTATACTAGTATTTTGTTTTTTATACCTATCATCTAAAATCGTTGCCTTGCCTCTTAAATACAAATCTGTATTAATATTTTTTGATTTTGTTAATTGCTGTGTGTTTCCATAATATTCACCATAATATGAATCTTGATATCTTTTTACTGATGTTGGTATTTTATTTATAACAACTCCTGCTAAATTTCCTCCTACATTTTTTATGCTTTTTTGAACTTTACTCAAATTATCTTTTTTTGTTTCCTGATGTGCAACTACTATAATTGTAGTATCTACTATTCTAGCCATAATTGTTGAATCTGTAACTAATAATGCTGGTGGTGCATCAAATAAAATCATATCAAATTGGTCTTTTAAATCTACTAAAAGTTTAAACATTCTTTGATTTCCTAACAATTCTGAAGGATTTGGAGGTACATCTCCAGCCGGTATAACATATAAATTTTCTACATCTGTTGGTCTTACGAAATTTCTAATATCATCTACATTATACCCTTCTCCATCATTTACTACACCTGATAAATAATTAGATAATCCTGGTCGAGCTAATACATTAAAAATGCTAAACTGTCTACCTTTTCTTAAATCTGCATCTACAATTACAACACTTTTTCCATCTTGTGCAAATGTAACAGCTAAATTAGCTGTTGTCCAGCTTTTTCCTTCCCCTGGAAGAGTACTTGTAATTAATATTGTTTGCAACTTTTGACTATTACTCATAAATTGTATATTTGTTCTTAAATTTCTAAACATCTCTGAAACTGGTGATTTAGGATTAGTAAAAGTAATTAGCTCATTTCTCATTTTCTTTTTCCTCCCTTAACCTTTTTTCTAGTTTTTCTCTTGTTTTTATTTCCTTCAATTTCATAAACTGGAATATTAGCTAAAACTGTAATATTTAAGCTCTTTTCTATATCTTCTTGTGACTTTATTGAATTGTCCATTAAGAATGTAATAAAAATATATATTGCTGATATAACTAATCCTACTAATCCAAATATAACTATATCACGTATACGATTTAGATTTGAAGGTGATAGAGATACTTCTGCTGGATCTACTATATGAACATTGTCTATATTGTATAATCTTTTTACTTCATCTGTAAATACTACTGCTATTTCATTTGCAATTTGAGCTGCTTTGTCCGCATTTATATTTGTTACTGTTATTTTAATTATTTCTGTATTTGATTCTGATGTTACTGTAACATTATCTTTTATACTTTGTTCATCATCTTCTATTCCTAAATTTGATATTACTTTTCTAATTACTGTAGTACTTTTTACTAATGAACTATATGTTGAAATTAATTTTGAATTTAATGTTAAGTCTGTTGCTGTTATTCCTGTACTGCCATTTGCCGATTGGCTTTGTGCTAATAATAGTGTTGTATATGATGAATATTCAGGCACTAATATAAATGATGAATATATAAATCCTAATACCATAAATATTGCTATAATTAATAAAATTGTCGCTTTTTTCTCCCAAAAGATCATCAATATTTCTTTTAAATCTATATCTTCCATTGACTATCTCCTTCTTTATTTTCAGTTATTTCATAAATAATAAAACTATTGCATATTATAAAATTCGATTGCTTTTATGCAATAATTTTGATTAATTTTTTCATTATATGTTTAAATTGCTCCTTCTTTTTTCATAACATTTTTTACTGTTTTACAAAGAATTTTTATATCATTTTTTAAATTATTTTCATAATAATATTCTGTATCCATCATAAGTCTTTCTTCAAATGTAGTTTTACTTCTCCCTGCAGTTTGCCAAAGTCCAGTTATTCCTGGTTTACATTTGATTATATATGTATAATAATTTGCCATTTCTTCTTTTTCTCTTGGTAAATATGGTCTTGGACCTACTAAACTCATTTCTCCTTTTAATACATTAATTAATTGTGGGAATTCATCTATGCTTGTCTTTCTTATAAATTCTCCTACTTTTGTAATTCTTGGATCTTGCTTTAATTTTTTATATTTTTTATATTCTATTTTTGCCTCTGGATTTTGTTCTAAATATTCTTTAAGTTTTTCGTCAGCTGCAACTACCATAGAACGAAATTTATACATTTTAAAATTCTTTCCATCTTTACCTATTCGATTTGCTACATAAAAAATAGGTCCATTATCTTTATTTATTAAATTTGCTATCCATATACATATTGACATTGGGACTAAAACTATGATACCACATGTCCCTCCAATTATATCTATCATTCTTTTTATTTTTTCTTCTATTTTCTCTATTATTTTATTTCTTGAGTATTTGTTTTCCTTTACAATAAGTTCTTCTTTATTATTGATTTGTAGTGCCCCTATATTTCCAAAATCTAAATCCAACTTATCTTCCCCCTTTAAATAATCTTCTGTTCGTGTTTTTTACACATTATATCAATAAAAAATTGATATTTCAACATAAAAAATTAAAATTTAAAGGAATTTTTATCTAGAAAACAACATTATTAGAATTCCAATTATTGATATAATCCAACCCAAAATTTTTAAACCGCTTGATGCTTCATTTTGGTCTCCAAAACTAAAAATCTTATCTGTTATTATTCTGGCATCATATATTAGAATTACTCCTATTAATATTATAATTGTTGCAATAAAATTTACTATTACTTGTAGCATTTTTAACATCCCCTTATTATTGGCTATATAATTCTTTATATATTTTATAATCTCTTAATATTTTTCTTACATAATTATTTGTTTCTTTATATGGTATATTTTCTATATTACTTCCGTCTGCCTTTAAAATTCCATTCTTTATCCATGTGTCGACATTTCCTATTCCTGCATTATATGCTGCTATTGCTAATTCTAAATTTTCATATCTTTGAATTAAAGTTGATATATATTTGGTTCCTAAACATATATTTATTTCTGGATCTAATATATCTTCTTTAGTTATTGATTTTTGTAATTTTTCTGCTGTTTCATATGCTGTACTTTCAATGATTTGCATAAGCCCAAGTGCATCTTTACTTGATATTGCTTTTTCGTTAAAATTACTTTCTGCTTTTATCATTGCATATACTAATTCTTCATCTATTTCATATTCTTGTGAATATTTTTCTACATACTCGCTATATTTTTGAGGATAATTTATTTTTAAGATTATGTCTTTCATAGCTAAAAACAGTATTACTATGCATATTATTAATAACACTGCAAATATTACTTTCACTTTATGTGGTTTCTTATTATAATTTTTAGCCAAATTTTTCAATCCCTTCTAGTTTTTTTACATTCTACTATAACAAAACCAAAATAGCAATATTAAAATTACCTATTTTAGAATCTTTCTTTTATTTTTCTTAATATTTTCCTTATCATACTAGGTTTTTTAATATATTTTTTTACCAGATCATCAAAATGAACTTTCTCGAGTTCAGCAAAAAATTTATCTCTATTTTTATTTGGTGGATTGTGTTGTAGTATTGATGGATTTCCTATTATAGCTTTTTGCAAATTACATTGTTGAATAAATATGTTATCATCTTTTTGTAGTAATTTTTCTCCTTTTTCTGTATGTACCAAAATAAGAGATGTTCCTTTATTTTCTTTATTTAATTCTGGATAATAATTATCTACTCCCCAAAAATCTCCTAATGTAAAATCTACATATCTTGGTAATTTTGCAAATTTACATGTAGAGCATGATTTTCTTAAATCTATATCTCCGATAAAAGCCTTCATATAAGAATTTTCTGCAGCTTTTTCAATATAGTTACTATTATCATTAAATCTTGCAGAAAAGCTATATTCTTGCCATCCCGTACATTTATCTCTAAAATTTATACTTTTCAATTTTTTAGAATCTAATTCCTCTAACTCGGATTTGTATTTATTATATGCTTTTGGAGATGGAACTCCATGACAAACTATATCACATAAATATAAATTTTCATATTCCTTTCCTAAAAATGAACTTAAACCTGCTACTTGACATGGCGTTCCTGAAAATAACACAAGTCTATTATTATCTAAATGCCATTTTACTTTTTTAAAATTTTCTTTCATATCGCTTTGTACATATTTAGACCCATTTACTTTTTTTAAATCCTCAACATTATCTATTATATCATGAATAACATTAAGGTCTTTATCATATATTGCTCCACATACTACTCCATTATTATTAATTATATTTTTTGCAATACTAGTAAATATCCCCCCAGATGTAGAAATTTTTCTTATTTCTTCGTCTTTGTTCCATCCACCATATGCTATGCTTTCATTGAATATTTTTTTATTTTTATACTCATTATTATATGGACATACTTTTTCACAAAGTCCACAATTTATACATTTTTCCAAGTCTATTATTGGATATTTAAATCCTTCTTCATCTTCTACCATTTTTATAGCTTCTTTTGGACATTTACTTGCACACGCTGTACATCCACAGCATTTTGTTTTGTCAGTTATTTTTATCATAAAATATTTCTCCTTTATTAAGCAGTCCATCCATATTCTTCTGTATTTCTACCTAGAATCTTTTTTAATTTCTTTTTAGGAATTACCTTGAAAACAAAATTTTTTATTGTATCTTTAGTTGGAATACATGCTATTACTTTTAGTATAAAAGGAATTTGATAATGTCTCTTTTTATATTCATCATATGATTCAATATAAAAGCAATTTTTTTCTCTTACTTTTCTTAACATAAATATTAAATACTTATTTTTATTTTTTTCAAATTGCTCTATGTCAAATACTTTACTATATAGGTCTAATTTTCCTATCGAGTCTAATTCTAGCAATGTCCTTATGCACTTTTCGCATTTTCCACAATTTTTGTCTTCAAATACACATACATTTAAATAATTATAGCTTGGTACATAATTAACAATCTCTTTTATTTTTCCAATTCTATTGGTTTCCATTCCTGTAGAATAAAATGTTGTGTCTTCTGTAGATAAACATTGAACATTTAAAATATCATAGCAAGCTGAATCATATTCTTCTATTCTAGTTTCATCAAACTCTAATCCAGAAGAATAATAATATTTTGAAAATAATTTCTGCATTAATAACACACATGCCAAGCTCCTAAAAGTATGAGTCATCTCATGATCCATCATCAAAAATTCATTCATATTACTATCAACACTAACAAATTTCAAATTATTTTCTATTGTAAATTTTCTTGCAAATTTCATTCTAGTTTTATAAAGTTCTCTTGCTTCATCTCCTCCAAATTTTCCACTTGCTCCAGCATTAAAAAATGTTAAATGAGTAATATTAAATTCTTGTTCTTTTCTGTTAATATGTTTTGAAATTGTGTATAATGAGTCCACTCCACATGATATTCCTGTTCCTACAGCTTTTTGAGTGTTATATTTATTTGTATCTAATTTTGCTTCTATATTTATGCATCTTTTTTTAAACTTTTTACAAAGCATAGGAATCAAGTAAGTAGTTAATTGATAATATAATTTTGATGAAATTTTATTATCAGTATATATATCTAGTTCTTTTTTTATGGCATATGGCAAAATAGTTATTAAAAATGCATCTGCTTTTTCGAATGTTAAAAATTCTATGTATTCTTCTTCAACTTCAAACCACATATTATATGTTCTATCTTTCTCAATCAAGTCTGCACATATTCTGTTTCCCTTTATATGTAATTTATCTATTATAATTTTCATACTTGATTCTCCTTATACTTCGTATTCTAAATTAATTTCTATTTTGTTTTCTTTTTTATTTAAAAATCTATTATAGATAAATAAATTATCTTGTATTAATTTTTCTTTTTTGTCTTTGTCCACTTCTCTATATATCAAATCTTTTAGTGTATATATTCTTAAATAATGGTTTTCATCTTCAACAGATTTTATAATCGTAAAAGTAAATTTTTCTATCATTTTTCTTGCTTTATTGATATAGCAGTTTAAAATAATTGAATAATCAGGTAATAAATCAAAATTTAAATATGGTGTTGAAGGAGAAATAGAAAAATTTCCTAATGAATAAGCTATAAATTTGTCATTTAAATATTCTGATTTTTGGATAACATGGGCATGTGTACATATTATACAATCTATTTCTTCATTAGCTAATTCTTTTACAACTGATTTTGTGAAATCTCCTGGCTCTGCATTGAATTGACCTCCTGAATGTAACATAAATATTACAATATCACTTTGTTCTTTTGCTTTTTTTATATCTTCTATTGCCTTTTTCATACATTCTTGATTAAGATTCCATTCCCCTTTTCCCAATTCATCAATCACTACTGATTTTGACCTATCTATGTAAGTTTTTGTCCTATAGTTTATAAGTTTTTTAATAATTCCTTTTATATATTTTTTTGTCCAGAAAATATATCCATTAAGTTTTGTACTATTTTTCCAAGTTTTATCTGATTTTTGCTCTTTAATTAAGTTTACTTTATATTTGTCTTTACTGTTTAATGGATAATAAGAATAACTATAGTTTGTCCCATATGTGTATGCAATAAATGCTACTTTTACACCATTAATATCTTTTATCTTTATTTTTTGTTTTTCTTTTTTATTTAGATAAGTTCCTACATAATCCATATTACTTTTCTTTATATTTCTCATTGTTTGATTTAATCCTATAATCCCTCTATCTAGACAGTGATTATTTGCTGTCATAAGTAAGTCGAATTTTGATTTTTCTAATGCCTCTAAAAATTTCTTTGGTGTATTAAAGCAATACAAATCGTTTGTATATCCTAATATATTTGATATTGGTGTTTCTAAATTTCCAACTACATAACTATTTTTCAGATATTTTCTTATATTTAAAAACATTTCATCAAAACCTATTTTTTTACTAGTATTTAGTTGTGGCATTTCACACATAATGTCCCCAACAAAAGATATTTTCACTAATTTATCTTTCATAAATTCTCCTTATTTTTCCTATATAATCTTTTATTAGACCCTTTTCAAAACCATTCATTAAAAATCTATAGCTTATAATTGCATATATTACACTGTATATACTAATACCTATTATTAAATTTAACCAATTATTTATTAAAACCTTGTTTGTTAATAATAATCCACATACAGTCAGTATTACTTGTGTTATCATAATTAAGCTTATTTGTTTAAAAAATTTTATAACATCTAATTTTATAATTTTCTGATAATATATATTTTTTATTATTATGTTTCCTATAATTAATGAGATTCCTGTTCCTAATGCTGCTCCTAATCCTCCAAATTTTTTTATTAAAGGTATGCTTACTAATACATTAATAATTGCCATTATTGCAAATATTATTGTCATAAATTTATGTTTATTTTGAGCTTGAAGAATTCCTCCTGAAACATTTTGAGTCAAAGATATAATCATTGGTATCATTAGTGCACAACAAATATAATAAGATTGAATATATTCATTTCCTACCCAAAGTATTATAAACTGTTTTCCAAAAATAATAAATCCACTTAATATCAGTCCAACAACAAATAATTGCACTCTTCCTGTTTTTATTAATACATTTGTCATATTTTCTTGTAGGTTTTCTTTTTCTTCAGACAATTTACTAATTTTAGGTAACATCACTCCACTTATCGCTGTAGATGTAGATATATATATATTATTCAATTGCGCAGCAACAGCATATATTGATACTTGTATAGTACCTGCTAATTTTCCAAGTAAAAAATTGTCTAAACTCCAATTTACTTTATCAATTATTTCTTGTAATGCTACCCATATAGAAAATCCAAAAATTGTTGATAAAAGTGCTTTATCCCAATTTCGTAAATCAAAATGAAGTTTAAGTTTTGACTTACAAAATACTATATTTATGATTATTACAAGAATATTAATTATTGTAGTAATTAATACTAAAGCTATTGATTTAAATCCTAAAAAGAGTAAAGGAATTATAATTAATGGCTTTAATACTATTGATACTATATTTAATACTTTTGAAAATATAAATTTTTCATGTGCTACTATCATATTGCTGAATACACTTCCTGGAAATGTAATCCCTATATTAATTGCAAGTATCCCCAATAATGTTTTTGCAGTATTTATTTCTTTGATTGTTGCACTACTATTAAGTAATTTATCAGCATTAATATATAAAATAATTCCTATTGCCGTAGCCACTGCTCCAATTATTAAATATATTATTAAAAACATACTATATAATTGATTTTCTTTTTTATAATCTTTATTTTTTAAAGCTTTGGATACAAATATAATTATTGTATTTCCTAAACCACAATCTAATATTGTTAAATATGACATGACTGAATTTACTAATGAATAAAGTCCATATTCAGATTGTCCAAGTTTAGATGTCAATATAGGAGTATATATAACACCAATAATCATATTAATAGCTATTATTATGTAAGAAAGAATTGCTCCTATTTTTATTTCACTTTTTTCTTTAATATTTTCCACATCAAAATTATCTCCTATTATCTATTTGCAAATATTTCTTTAAAAAATCATTTGCCTTTTTTCTTTCTTGTTCTAGTATTATATATGCTTCATTATAATCATGTTGTAAGTTTTCATTTGTAATTTTCTTTGTAAATATTCTATTTTTTAATTTAAATTTACTTAATAAAGTTTCTATTCTAGAGTTCATACAAGCTGTATTTCCTTCTCTATTAAATACTATAAATGGTTTATTATATAAAATAGCAAATATACTTGAGTGAAATGAATCCGTACATATCAAAAATGCATGTTTTTCTAGATATAAAAACTCACTAGGTCCTGTTTCATAAAAAGGATCACTCTTATCAAGTAAATTTATTACTTTACATCCATTTTCTTTTGCTATTCTATTGATTTCATTTTTCCTTTCTTCTGATAAGTTTCCTAAAAAGTAATTTAATATGTATTTTTCGTTTTGTAATTGTTTCGGTTTTTTAGATACTTTATCCCATTCTTCTGAATTGAGTAACATGGTAGGATCAACTAATACTTCTATATCTGTTCTTCCTGTTAATTCCTCTAATTTTTTCTTTCCTATATCTTCACGTACTGATATAGCTTTAAATTTTGATATTTCTTCTTTTATTTTTTGATCATATTTGTTTGGTATTTGGTCGATTCCAAAACTTGCTGAAAATGAAATTCTTTTTTTAGGTGATACAAATGATAGTAAATCTACATATGTTAACCTATTAAAATTTGGATTCCATACTTGGTCACTTCCAACAATAAAAAAATCATATTCTCTTTCGATTTTTTCTTTAAACATTAAATTAAGACATTTTTTGCTATAATTAATATTTTTATTGAATTCTTTAAAAAATTTATATCTTTTATAAAATCTATTCTTAAGTTTTATTTTTTGGTTTTCAGTTATAACTTTCAATAATCTTAATATATACATGTACTTTTTTTCTTCAAATTTGTTTGTTGTCCCATTATTTAAAATAGTTATAGATTCATGTCCTTTTTTATTAAGAATTTCCTGTACAGCGTAATTCTGTAATCTATTTCCATAATTATTATTATCATTTATTGTTATAATTCCGATTTTCAATTTTATTTCCACCCTCTTATAATATTAAATTCCTAATTTTTTACTCTTCCCTTTTATTCTTAAACAATAGTATAATATTTTATATAATTTAAATTTCAAACATATAGATATAAATATACTTTTCTTATCAGCATATAATATTTCAAACTTAATTTGATTTTCTTTTATTATTTGTTTCAATTCTATACATATTTTTTTGAAGTTCTTATATTTCGTCCATCTCTCATTAAATATTTCTGTTTTTACGTTCCTAAAAATATGTGTTTGCAAAGCTTTTAATGTGTATTTATTTTGTCTTAAAGTTACTATTATATTTTTTAGCTTTTGCCTAATATCTTTGATGTACTTTCTTGATAAACTACCATTTACAATAGAATAATTATAAAGTGGTTTTTCTATAATTATTGCATTATTACATTTGGCTAAATATTCTAATATAAAACATGTATCTTCTGCATAATCTATTTTTTCATTAAATACTATATTATTATTTTTTATGATTGATGTTTTAAGCATTTTCATCCATGGGAAACTAATAAAGTCTATGTATTCTTTTTGTAAAGCTATATTTTTTGTTTGTTCATTATTGTTAGCAATATATAATTTATGGCATATTTCTTTTTTTTCATCATCTTGAATATATTCTTTAAATCCGCACATTACAAAATCATATTGACTATAGTTTATAAATGTTTCTAAACAATCCGTATCTATAAAATCATCAGCATCAATAAATACAATATACTTTCCTTCAGAATTTTCTACTCCTATGTTTCTAGCAGATGAAACTCCACCATTTTTTTTATGAATTATTTTAAGTCTTTTATCTTTTAGTGCATAATTATCACAAATTAAACATGAATTATCTGTAGAACCATCGTCCACTAGAATTGCTTCAAAATTTTTATATGTCTGGTTTAATACGGATTTTATACATCTTTCTAAATATTTTTCTGCATTAAAAATTGGTATTATAATTGAGATTTTTTCCTGCATATATATTACTCCTCTTACTTAAGTGTAAAAAATTTTATCCTATTTTTAAAAGCTTGAATATTTTTATATACAATTTAGGAGATATTCGCATTAATACAAAACCACAAAATTGTTTTTTACTTAAGAATTTATATGCTTTATTTATATTATATTTATGTATTTGTTTTAAATATTTACTAAAAATTTCTTTGTATTCTTCACCAGCATTATTTAAAATCATATATTCTAGAAATTTACATGTTTCATGAATTTTATGTGCTTCAGCATAATCTTTTAATTTTCTATTTTCATTTAAATCTTCACATATCATTTCAGATAATTGTAATGTATCAAAATACTTTTTTGAAAAATTGCTATTCATTGCCGAACCTTGATGTTTATAATAATAATATCCTATTTCAGTAGTATCAATATACAATGTATTTACATTTTTTAACACTTCATAGTTAAAATACATATCTTCTCCAATTGCTTTTCCCTCTATAAATTTAACTTTTCCAATAATGCTTTTTTTATATATTTTGTCAAATATGTTTATTCCTATGTTTTTTCCTGATAAAAAGTCTTTTATTATTTCTTCTTTATTAGTATATATTTTTTTAAAATTATTTCTCTTTTTTATTACTATTTCATCATCATGTACAACAGCAAAGTCAGTTATAGCTATATCTGCATTATTATTTTCAATCATATTTAATAATCTCTCATAACAATTTTCTGCTAAAGTATCATCTCCATCAAAAAAGCATATGTATTTTGAATGGGCATTATTAATTCCAAGGTTTCTGGCTGAAGATACTCCCCCATTTTCTTTATCTATTAATATGAAATTATGATATTTATTAACATATTTTTGACAAATTTCTCTACTATTATCTGTAGATCCATCATTAACTATAATTATTTCTAATTTTTCAAATATTGTTTGTTTTATTATTGAATCAAAACTTTTTTCTAAATATTTCGAAAGATTGTATACTGGTATAATTATAGAAATTTCTGCATTCATTTTATTTTCTCCTTTTTTCATTTTGGTTCTTAATTATAATATTATTGTTACATATAATTCCTAATAGAGAAAAATATAAAACTATTAGCCAATTTGCTCCATCTAAATCTTCTATTATTAAAAAGCATAGCACACAAAGTAAACATATAATATATACAATGGACTTATTTTTGTTTTTTAAACTTATAAAAGTATTTATTTGCATCAATATTAAACCAATTATTGCAAAAATGCTTCCTATAATTCCTGTTTTATAGAAAATTCCTAAAAAAGTGGAGTGTGATCCTAAAGGATATCCATTATATATTTCCTTAATTCCATTTCCGATTAATATAGAATTATGTAATGTTTTTTCAAGACTCAATGAATAAATTGCATTTCTCATTGATGTACTTCCTTGTCTTGAATATATTATTTCTTTGATTTTTTGTATTATATCTTGATTAAAAATTAGACTAATACTTAAAATACAAATAATTAAAAATACTATCATCATTTTTTTGGTTCTTTTATTATTTGTAGAAATATCATATAAGCTTGATGCAACTACTACAATAATTAAAAATATTCCTAATCTTGAATTAGTCATAATAACTGGAATTGCTGATAAAATTGTAAATATAACTACATATAATTTTTTATGTTTATTTTTTATATATTCAAATGCAAATGGGAAGCATAACAAATAAAAGAAATCTACTAAATTTGAATACTCCATGAAGCCAAAAAATCGTAGTTTTTCTTTGTTTGATAGCCATTCATATTGGTATAAATTTCTTGATAATAAATAAGGCGATTTTAAATTTAATTTATCCATGATTATTGTAATCAATGCTAATGCTATTAATATATATATATTTATAACCAAGTATTTTTTTATTTTTTCTTTATCTATTGTAACTTGCCTATAATAACAGAACATTAAACTTGCTACTAACCAAATAAAACATGTATTTAATGCTGCTAATATTCTTTGTAATTCGTTTGTTTTAAATGAATTTACTACAATAGATACAAAATTTATTAGTATATATCCTAATAAAAAAATGACAGCTTTGTTTAGTTTTATTTTAAATTTACTTTTGAGTAAAAATAATGCTAAAATCCCAAACAAAATAATCATTTGTACTGATTTTGGCACTAAAATGATTATCCATAAATATGCAAAAAGCAAATAATCTAGATTTATACTTTTCACATTTTTCCCTCCTTAAAATAGTGCTTTTATTTCTTCTTCTAACCTTTTATTAAATTCCTTATTGTTTGATTTGTAATTTTTCATCATACCAATTACAATACTATCATAATTTAAAATTTTATCTTCCAATTCGCTTATGTCATATATAGGTATTATATTGTTATCTCTATCCGCTAGTTGCTTTACAAATTCTAATTGATGATCATTTACATGTTCTTCAAATTCTTTTAGCCTTGGCACTACAATAGGGATTTTTCCTATTGATAGTGGTGCAATAAAACTAGCAGGTCCACCATGTGTTACAACAATTCGCGCTTCTGAAATATATTTTTTCATTTCTTCATATCCTATTATTTTGTAACTTATACAATTTTTAGGTTCATAGTTTGTAAATCCTTTTTGTATTATAACTTTTTCTTCTATTTTCCTTTGTTTTTTTAATTCATCTATTTTTTTTACTAGTCTTTCAAATGATTGTTCGTGAGTTCCAACAGTTACAAAAATCATCTTTTGCCTCCTAAAATATTCTTCCCAAATTTATAGCTTTAGGATAAACTTTTAGTTGTTCCTCCCATTGTACTATAAACTTATCTGCAAATTTATAGCAAAATTTTCCACTTATAGTTGGTTTGTCTATTCTATCAAATACTTCTATATAAATTAATTTTTTTCTAAATATTTTTCCTAATAAAAAAAAAGGTATAGCAACTGCAGCTCCAGATGATATTATTATATCTGGCTTTTCTTTTATAAGAATTTTAAATGCTAAAAATGTATTTCTTATTAGATTTGGTATATTTCTATTGGTAGGATAATAACACCAATATTTTTTTTCGTTTTTTAGCAAACTATTTGCATCTATTTTGTCAAATGTTACCCATACTCTATCATGCTTATTCCATATATCTTTTAACATCCACATATGTGTTAAATGTCCTCCACTAGATCCAACTATACAAAATTTTGCATCTTCATATTTCTTGCTCATTTGTTTTACCTCATTATTAGTTTTATTTTTTTACTTTTTTCTACATTTTACTATACAAAAAAAAAAATAGCAATATGAAATTGCTATTTTTTATGCTCTTGGATGAGCTTTTCTATATACGTTCTTTATACTATCATCTTGAAATTGCATATATACTTGAGTTGATAATATGTCTGAATGCCCAAGCATAACTTGTATTGCTTTTAGGTCTGCTCCATTTTGAAGTAGATGTGTTGCAAATGAATGTCTTAATACATGTGGTGTTATTTCTTTTGATATATGTGCTTGTTCTTTATAATATTTTATTATTTTCCAAAATCCCTGTCTTGTTAGTCTTTTTCCATTTATATTTACAAATAATGCTTCTGTTTTATCATCTTTTATTAATATTTCCCTAGCATTTTTTACATAATCTTTTAAAGCTTTTAAAGATAGATTGCCTATAGGTATAGTTCTTTTTTTGTTTCCATTTTTGCATATTACATATCCTTCTTCTAAATTAACATCTTCTAAATTTAAAGATATAATTTCTGTTACTCTCATACCTGTAGCATATGCAAATTCTAACATTGCTTTATCTCTTATTCCTTTTAAATCTGTTGCTTTTGGTTGTTCTAGTAAAAGTGAAACTTCACTAGATGTTAATATACTTGGAACTCTTTTTTCTATTTTAGGTGATTGTATTCCCTCTGTAGGATCTTCTTTTAGTTGCTTATTTTTTGCTTCATATTGATAAAAACTTCTTATTGATGCAATATTTCTTGAAATTGTAGATGCTTTCTTTCCTATTTCTTTTAAATGATCAATATATTCTTTCATGTCTTCTTTTGTAATTTTGTCATATTTTTTTTCTTTTAATTCTAAATAATTTTTAAATTGTTTTATATCCCTTTTATAAGATTGTAATGTATTGTTTGATGCCTTTTTTTCATTTTGTAAAAAGTCAAAAAATAATTTTAATTGTTTTTCCATTTTTTCCCCCACCTATTTTTATTTTTATGTAAATATTGATATAAGTTATATCAAACTATTTTTAAAATGTAAATAGGTTTTACATAATTTCTTAAAAATATTTTATTAATGCTTTTAACAAATTAGTTGATACCTCTGTTTCTATCAGTGCTGAAAGAAGTAATAAAATTGCTATTATAATTGAAAATGCTGTATGTCTAATTAATTCTGTTTTTATATTTTCTTTTCTTTTATCATTTAATATTGACTTATATATTTTTATGCTACTTACTCCTAACGATATTAATGCTGGTATAAATAATATATTCTGCATTATAATTGATATTGCTGTAAATGTGATTCCTTTACTTACTCCAAATGTAAATGTTAATGCAGAAATTGTATAGCCTAAACAAAATCCCCTAAACGCTATAATTCCAATTACTATTGGAATTCCTATAACTGTACTGCCTACAAACCACATAATAATTGCTAATATTATGTTATCTTTTATATTATTTTGTAATAATTGAACATTATTGTTGTTTTCTTGTTGTTTGAACGCTTCTATATATGTATTAATATATGAGCTTATTTCTGTTTTTTGCTCTTCTGCACAATTGTTAATGAACATTACTCCAAGAAATATCCCTATTAAAAATATTGTTGAAATAATAAAATATTCTTTGATATTATTTTTAAAAAAATCTATTAGCACTATTAATATCTTGCTTTTTTTAGATTCTGAATTAGAAATTTTCATGCGTTCTTTTAAGTTCATGGCAAACTCCTTATCTTTTTTAGTAACTACATAATGTCTATTCAATAATAATTTGTTTTAGAACTTCTGCCCTCAAATATATATTTATTTAAAACTTAAATATAAAAAAGAAATGCTATTTATGCATTTCCAATTATTTTTGTTTATTTATTCAATTTTTCCGTAGTTGCCTCCTCCACCTGAATGTACTTTTATATTTCCTGTTTTTGCTCTTTCTATTGTACTTGCAATTTTTTCACCAACAGCTGCTTCTATATCATCTTTTGATAATTTATGTAATATATTCATCTCTGTCTCAAATTTATTTAATAATTTTTCAATAGTTTTACTTCCCACACCTGGCATAAAAGTAAGTGGAACTTGATATATATATGGAGGTCTAAATTCAGGACTTTTTGTATTTTCCTTGTCTTTTATTAATTCTATTCTATCATATACACCAAATACTATATTTTTTCCACCACATTCAGGACATTTTTCTGCAGCTTCGTCAATTTCTATTGTTTTATTGCAATCTTCACAAAAGCTTCTATGGTATTTTCCAAGTTTTGGATCTAGTCCATAGTTTGCTAATACTTTTCTTCCATCTTCATTTTTTAATGCTTTTACTACTTCTTTAAAATTTATATCTTCTACTAACATTTTGTTGTATTCTCTTCCTATTTTTGGAAGAGAATGTGCATCTGAATTTGTTAAAAATGTTCTAGTTTCTAATTCTGATATTGTATCTGCTAATGTTGTGTCAGAACTTAACCCTAATTCAATTGCAAAGATTTTATTAAATTTTTCTTTAAATATATTTTCTAATCTGTCTGTACAATTACCATAATAACTTTTATGTGGTGTAAAACAATGTGCTGGAATTATTATGCCATTGTATTTTTCAACTATATCTATTAATTCGTATCCTGATATATTTGATCTTTGAGTACTTAATGTTATATTGTTTATATGTTTGCTCATTTCCTGTGAAAAGCTTTTTATATCTTTTAGATGTGGAAAAAAGCATAAATTATGTGCACTTCCACATTTAGTGTTTCTTCCTATTTCTGAAGTTTCTACTTCACTTCCTAATATAATACATACTTTATTTTTATAAATTATTCCTCCATCTTGTAATTCATATGCATCTCCTTGTTTTAAAAATTTTTCTATGTCTTCAATTACATATGGAGAAGCACAATCAATTATTCCTACTACATTTATTCCCTTTCTGTCTGCACATTCTTTTGCAATATTAGCAAAATTCAAACTCTTTGCAGCTGTTATTTTTATTGGTTTTCCACTTTCTGTTCTTCCTATGTGTACATGTAGGTCTACAAATACTTCATACATAGCTTTCTACCTTTCTTAATCATAATTTTATCGCTCTTCATCACCTGCTGTGTAACGTTCTATTGTTTTCTCTGGAAATAAGGGTCTTTTGGCAGAATCTTTCGGACCTTGTTTTCGTACTTCTTTCCCTGCTTCTTTAGCTATTTCTAATGCTTCATGTGCCATACTTAAATTTTTATTTAGTCTATTATCTTCCATAATTTTCTCCTAATATGTATTAATTTTTCTAGCTAACGCTCTTAATGCATTTACTTTCATATTGCTTTCTTCTATTAATATATTTATATCTTCCATTTTTTCTATGAATTCTCTAAAAGTTCCTAGATATCTATTAAATACATCTTTTAAATTTGCATGTTCTATTTGTATTAATGCATCCATTGGGCTATATCCACGCCTCTCTGGTCTGTCTAATAACATTCCCCCAAATTGATCTATTACTTCTAATATATCACTTTCTTTTTCACGAGGATTACTCCCACTATATCTATTTATTTCTTCACAAATCTTGCAAAATCTTTTATCAAATCCAAGTGTTGCAAGATATTCTGCTCCTTCTTTTGCATATGTTTTTATAGTTCCTAATTTTTGTGGTTCTGAACCCTTTTTACAATTGCATAAAAGTGAAGCAGTTATAACTAGATTTTCATCTACATTTAAGTTCATAATTTCTATAAACATTTTTGCAAGTGTTGTTTTTAATATTATACTTTTGTCAAAAAAAATACGTTTTTCTGGGTCATTTCTTAATTTTTTTTCTAGGTAACACATTATTGTCATTTTCTCTTCAATATCTTTTTGTTCATCTAAAATATAATCTGCAAAGGTTTCCATACTAAAATTCATTCCTTTCTAGTATATATTTAAATTTGCCCTTTTTAATAATTATATCTAATTAATATACTAGATTCAATATTTTTCGATAATTGTTATAAAATTGTAATTTTTTTGTAACTTAATTGTAATAATATACAAATATTGTAAATCTATCTCTTCTGAATCTCTTCTCTTGCAAGTTCATCACATCTATTATTATACTCATTATCACTATGACCTTTTACCTTAATAAATTTTATTGTATGTATTTGGCTTAAACTATATAATTCTTGCCATAATTCTTTATTTTTCACTTGATCACCTGAAGCTGTCTTCCAATTCTTTTTTATCCAACCATAAATCCACTTTTGTTCAAATGCATTTACAACATATGCACTATCACTATAAAGTTCTACTTCACAAGGAAATTTTAACATTTTTAATCCCTGAATTACTGCTGTTAATTCCATTATATTATTAGTAGTATCGCTACTTCCTCCAGAAATTTCTTTTTTTGTATTTTTATACATTAAAATAGCTGCCCATCCACCTGGTCCTGGATTTCCAGAACATGCTCCATCAGTATATATTAATACCTTTTCCATAAAATTCTCCTTTTAATTTCTAAATTATTATCTATGTAGTAATTGTGTTTTATATTTTTTTGTGATAATATTATACCATAATATTTTTAATATTCAATAATGGGGGATTTTTAATGAATAGAGTTCTTGGAATTGTTTCTGAATACAATCCATTTCATAATGGTCATTTATATCATTTAATTCAATCTAAAAAAATGGCAAATGCAGATTATACTGTTGCTATAATGGGAGGAAATTTTTCTCAACGTGGTGATACATCAATAGTTGACAAATGGTCTAAAGCTGAAATGGCTTTACTTAATGGAATTGACTTGGTGATAGAACTACCTACACTTTACTGTATCTCAAGTGCAGAAAATTTCGCAGATGGTGCTATAAAAATCCTAAACTCTTTACGAATTATAAATAATATTTCTTTTGGTTCTGAAACTAAAGATATTAATACTTTAGATAGAATTGCAGAAGTTTTGTGCAATGAACCTAAAGAATATCAAACAATTTTATCCCATGAGCTTTCTAAAGGCATATCTTTTCCTAAAGCTCGTGAAAATGCTTTAATGATGTATTTAAATGATGTAAGAAGATTTGCAAATGTTTTATCTTCACCAAATAATATTTTGGGAATAGAATATTTAAAAGCTTTAAGAAAATCTAAAAGTCCTATCAGACCTATTTGTATTCCTCGTGTTGGTGCTGGTTATAATGATTTAGAAACTTCTAAAAACATCGCAAGTGCAACAGCTATTAGAAATTTAATATTGTCTGGAAAATATGATTCTTTAGAATTTAAAAGACTTTTACCTGCTTCAAGTACTTCAATTTTAATTAATAATATAAAAAGAGGACATATAGTTAAAGGTCTTTCAAGTTTTGAAAAGGAAATTCTGTATATTTTACGTAAGATGTCAATTGATGAAATTGCAAATTTACCTGATGTGTCTGAAGGTTTAGAGCATAGTTTAAAAAATGCTGCTAATTCATGTAATAGTCTTGTTGAACTTTTAAACATTATAAATTCAAAAAGATATACAAAAACTCGAATTTCAAGAATTTTACTTTATGCTCTTTTGGATATAACAAAAAAAGATATGCAAATGTCTAAATCTATAATTCCATATGTTCGTGTTTTAGGATTTAATGAAAATGGTCAAAAATTGATTTCTATGATTTCAGAAGCAAATCCTAAATTGAATTTAATAACCTCTGTAAAGAAATTTGAAGATTCAAATCGTAATAAAAATTTACAGGTTATGCTTCAAAAAGATATTTGGTCAACTAATGTTTATACTCTTGGTTTTGAATTTGATTCATGGGCAAATTTAGATTACACGCAAAAAATAATAACAATTTAATAAAAGAGGATTCCTATTTTTTAGGATATCCTCTTTATATTATTCTGTAATCCACTTTACTAAATTTAAATTTTCACTATCTAAAAGCATTTCATGTTCTGGCATTACTCTAAATGTATATCCATAATTTCCACCTGATGGAAATTCAATGTCAGCTACATATCCATATATCCTATTTGCTTCATCAATTTGTTCTAACCTCATAGGTGTTGCACTAACTTTTTCAAATGAACCATCTTGTTTTATCTTTCCTATATATGCTTCAACTCTAATATGATTTATATCAATATTTGGAAGTTCAACTTGACATCTAACTTCAATTTTTGTTCCTGCATCAATTGTTATATCATTTATGTTGTTTACTTGTGTAATTTTTATATCTTTCCAATTATTTATTAATTCATTTTTCCAATTATTATATTCTCCTACTAAATTTAGATCTTGATAATATTTTTTAGTTAAGTTGCAAAGTGGTATATATAAATTATTTGTATAGTCTACTAACATCCTAGCAGTGCTATATTTTCCACCATTTGTTATTATATTTTCTTTCATAATTTCTAACCATCTATCTGACATTTTATTTTTTCCTTGGTCATAATATGTTGGTATTATTGTTTTTTCTAGTGTTTCATATATGCTATTACTGTCTGCATTATCTTGCATATCATAAGATGGATATTCTGCATTTGTTCCTATTGACCAACCATTTTTTCCGTTATATCCCTCTGCCCACCATCCATCAAGTACACTAAAGTTTATAACTCCATTTGCTGCAGCTTTCTGACCACTTGTTCCTGATGCTTCCATTGGTCTTCTAGGCGTATTTAACCATACATCCACTCCACTTATTAAATATCTAGATATTTCTATACTATAATTTTCTAATAAGAAAATTTTTCCCTTAAATTGTGGCATCATAGATATTTCATGTATATATTTTAATAGATCTTGTCCTTGTTTATCTGCTGGGTGTGCTTTACCTGCAAATATTAATTGCACTGGTCTATCTTTATCATTTAATATTTGCGTAATTCTTTCTAAATCTCTAAATATTAAAGTAGCTCTTTTATATGTAGCAAATCTTCTTGCAAATCCAATTGTTAATGCATTTGGATTTAACATTGATGTTATTGCATTTATATCTTCATAACTCATTCCATTTCTTTTTAACCTATTGGTTACATTTTCTTTTACTACTGTCATTAATTTTTCTTTTCTATCTAGATGAGCTTTCCAAAGTTTGTCATTTGGTATGTTTTTTACTCTTTCCCATACATAATTTTGATGCATATTGTCTTGCCAATATGGTACTAAATATTTATTGTATAATTCTTTTATTGATGGAGAAAGCCATGAACATGTATGAATACCATTTGTTATATATGTTATAGGAGATTCATCTGCTGCAATATCTGGCCAAACTTCAGAGAATAATTCTCTTGAAACTGCTCCATGTAATTTGCTTACACCATTCTTTTTCCCTGCTATTTTTAATGCAAGTATTCCCATGTTAAATCCTGGTTCTAAAGTTTCTCCTGGTTTCATTCCTAATTTTAAAAATTCTTCTCTTGTTAGACCTAAACGTGGCCAGAAATCTTTTAGATATTTTTCTACTAATGATACTGGAAATATATCATTTCCTGCTGGTACTGGGGTATGTGTTGTAAATACAGTTTTTGAACTTGCTATGTCTCTTGCTACTTCAAATGATACTTGTTTTTCTTTTATTATATTTTTTATTATTTCCAAATTTAGAAAAGCTGAATGACCTTCATTCATATGATATATTGTAGGATTTAATCCTATAGCCTTCAAGAAATTAGTTCCTCCCATTCCAAGGATGATTTCTTGTTGTATTCTCATTTCTTGGTCTCCACCATATAATGTTGATGTTATATTTTTATCTTGTTCGTCATTTTTACTTACATCAGAATCTAACAAGTACAATTTAACTCTTCCCACATTTATTTGCCATGCTTTTAGGTATACTCGTCTTTTTGGAAATTTTACATTTATTATTAAATCTTCTCCCTTTTCATTTTTCACAGGTATTAAAGGTAAATTATACATATCTAAATCATAGTATTCAGATTCTTGCATTCCATATGCATTTATTTTCTGATAAAAATAACCATGCTTATATAATAGTCCTACTGCTACAAGAGGTATTCCTAAATCACTTGCTGATTTTAAATGATCACCTGATAATATTCCAAGACCACCTGAATATATAGGAAGTGTTTGGTCTAAACCATATTCTGCTGAAAAATATGCAATTAAATCTTCTTTATTATTTGGATATTCTTTAGAAAACCATGTATTCTTACTTTCCACATAGTCTTCAAAATTTTCAACAACTTTGTCATAATCTCTCAAAAAGTCTATGTTTTTAGATGCTTCTTCTAATTTTTCTTGTGATACTGATTTTAAAAATTTTACTGGATTTTTGTTTGAATTATTCCATAAATCTGAATCAATTTTTTTAAATAATCTTAAGAATTCTGTGTTCCAAGACCACCATAAATTGTTTGAAATTTCTGATAATTTAATTATTCTTTTTGGTAATTGCGAATTTACCATTATCCTGTTAAATACGTACATTTTATTTTTCCTCCTATGTTACTTATTTGTATAGTTTTTTACATTTGTTTCTTGCTTTTATAGTATTTACATCAAAATGTTTTTTATTTTCTATGTTATTATCTCTTAAATATGTTATTTTGTCAAATGTTTTTTATAGAACTTTAAAATTTGAAGTAGAATCATATAAAAATATATTAGGTAAAAATAAGTAATTCATACTTCTTTCAAAATAGTTAAAAGTTCTTGACTAAAAGTATTTTTTGAGTTATTATATAATTTGTAAAATTTTAAAGAAATGAGGAAATTATAAATAATGTTATGTTCAAAATGTAATAAAAACACAGCAATAATTTTTATAGATAAAGTTGAAAATGGTAAGTCTTCTATCGAAGGTTTATGTTTTGATTGTGCTAAAGCTCAAGGAATTGATCCTCTAGAAGTTTTAGCTAAACAAAATGAAATTACATCTAAAAATAATCCTAATACGAATGGTCAAATTGAATCTGTAATTAAAGACCTTGCAAAATCTTTGGAAAATTTAGATTTAAATGAGTTAATTACTGAAGATATTAATGGTAACAATGACCCTAATTCAGTTGATGATAATATTGATGGTATAAGTGGAAATGGTATTAAACCTATTGGAGGCTTTGCAATTCCTTTAGGTTCTATATTTAGTAATATTTTAAATTCTAATAATGATGTTTCTCAAAATCAAGATAACAATAATTATCAAAATGCTGAAAAAAAGAAAGTTAAAGTTGAAAAAAAGAAGAATGTAAAAAGTTCTACTAAGAAAAAATTTCTTGATACTTTTGGAACTAATTTGACAGTAAAAGCTAAAAATAATGAGATCGACATTGTAGTTGGTCGTGATAAAGAAATTCAAAGAATTATTCAAATTTTAAATAGACGTTCAAAAAATAATCCATGTTTAATTGGTGAGCCAGGAGTTGGTAAAACAGCAATTGCTCAAGGATTAGCAATAAAAATTGCTAATAATAATGTTCCAGCCAAACTTTTAAATAAAGAAGTATATCTTTTAGATATGACAGCAATGATTGCAGGTACACAATTTAGAGGGCAATTTGAATCTAGAATGAAAGGTGTTATTGAAGAGTGCAAGCAATATGGTAATATTATTTTAGTTATAGATGAAATTCACAATATTATAGGTGCAGGTGATGGTGAACATTCTATGAATGCTGCTAATATATTAAAACCTGCTCTATCAAATGGAGAAGTTCAGCTAATTGGTACTACTACCCTAAAAGAATATAGAAAATATATTGAAAAAGATGCTGCTTTAGAAAGACGTTTTCAACAAGTTATAGTTGAAGAACCAAATATTGATGATTCAATTAAAATTTTGGAAGGTATAAAAAAATATTATGAAGAATATCATAAAGTAAAAATTTCTACAGATGTTATTAAACAAACTGTTATAATGTCTGAAAAATATATTCATGATAGGTTTTTACCTGATAAAGCCATCGATATTTTAGATGAAGCTTGTTCACGTATTAATCTAGAAAATAAAGATTTATTTAAATTAGAAATGTTGAAACAAGAATTAAAAAATGTTCAAGAAGAAAAAGATTCTTTAATTGATATTGAATCTCAAAATTCTACCAACAATTATCAAAAAGTAGCAGATCTTAAAACTCGTGAATGTCAAATTATAGAACAAATCGATAAATTAAATAAAAATATGAAATTAAAAAGTTTAACTATACAAGATATTGCAAATGTTATTGAAAGTTGGACGAAAATTCCTGTTAAAAAAATAACAGAAGCTGAAACTCAAAAATTATTAAACCTTGAAACGAACCTTCATAAAAGAATAATTGGTCAAGAAGAAGCTGTGAATGCTGTTTCTAGAGCAATTAGAAGAAATCGTGCAGGACTTAAAAGTACAAGACGTCCACCATCATTTATATTTGTAGGACCAACTGGAGTAGGAAAAACAGAACTTGCCAAAAGTTTAGCTTATGAAATGTTTGGTAGTGAAGATTCTATTATTAGAGTTGATATGTCTGAATATATGGAAAGTCACTCTACTTCTAAACTAATAGGTGCTCCTCCTGGATATGTTGGGTATGATGATGCTGGCCAACTTACTGAAAAAGTAAAAAGAAAACCTTATTCTATCATTTTATTAGATGAAATTGAAAAAGCTCATCCTGATGTTTTTAATATTTTACTACAAATTCTAGATGATGGAAGATTAACTGATAGCCAAGGAAATACAGTAAGTTTTGAAAATACAATTATTATAATGACATCTAATGCTGGCTCTAACCTAAACAATAATTCAATTGGTTTTGCTAGACAAACTGTTGATAAGGATAAACTTTTAGATAATTTAAAAGAAGTATTTAGACCTGAATTTTTAAATAGAGTTGATGAAATTGTTGTATTTGAAAGTCTTTCAAATGAGCAACTTATTCAAATAATTGACTTAATGCTAAAAGATACTTATTCTGCACTAAATGATAAAAATATTACTTTATCTGTTACAAATAGTGCAAAAGAGTTTTTACTTGAAAAAGGAACTAATTTAAAATTTGGTGCAAGACCTTTAAGAAGAGCTATCCAAAGATATTTAGAAGATGAGCTTTCAGAAATGATATTAAAAGGTGAATTATTAGATGGAAATTCAATTACTGTTGATGTTTTGGATAATAAACTGGATTTTTCACATATAGAAAATTAATGTAACAATTATACCTAATAATTAAAAGTAGTAAGGAGGATTTATATTGAAACACATTCCAAATATATTATCCGTTTGTAGAATATTGTTAATTCCTATTATAGTGATTTCTATTTTTTATAATAATTATATTATAGCATTAATTATTTTCACTATATCAGGTTTTACAGATATCATTGATGGTTATGTTGCTAGAAATTTCGATGCTGTTACCAATGTTGGAAAATTATTAGATCCATTAGCAGATAAATTAACACAAATATCTATGTTAGCATCTCTTGTATGGACAAATGTAATTAATGGTTGGATTTTAGCTGTAATTGTTATAAAAGAATTAATAATGATTTCTGGTGCTTCTTTTCTATATGGTAAGAGTGTTGTTGTATATAGTAGATGGTATGGAAAACTGGCAACAGTTTTACTTTATATTTCTATTGTAGGTTCATTACTTTGTAAACAATTTAATATTACAAATAATATAATTATTGATTTAAGCACTTTTTCATATTGTATAGCTTTGTCAGTAACTGTCTTCGCTCTTATTATGTACTGTAGAGAATTATATATCAAAGGATTTATAAATAAAGAAGATTTGCATAAAGAAGTTACTATTGATCGTAAAAAATAAATAAGAATAACTCTTGAAAATCTTGTTTAGGATTTACTCTTCATGATTTTCAAGAGTTTATTTTTATTCAAAATCTTCTAAAATTTTATTTAATGATTCTTTCCCATCCACTTCTAATCCGGTTTTCTCCTTTTATTTGAAGTAAATCTGTCTCTGTTAAATATTCTGTACTTATCTCTGTTTTTTCATATATAGCTTCTTTACCATAATCGTCTACTTTATAAATGACTACTTTTCCGTTCCTCTTCCCTTAATCTAAAATGTTCTCCACATGATCCATTTTCTTCTTTAAAAAGTGTTATCTCATTTGATGCAAATCCTATTAATTCCCAATCTGGAAAATTTTCAGTTACTTCTTCTTGTGTCATATTAACTATTTCTTTTGGTACTTCAAGATATTCATTTATAGTATGCCCACATTGTTTATAATATTTTTTTAATATCATTGCTGAATTCGCTGATACTTTTTCTTCAGATGAACTTACTACTTTTTCATCATCTTCTTTTAAGCTTGTTTTGTATTCTTCTGTGCATTCATCTGTCACTTCTTCTGATATTATTGTTTTCTCCCCTTGCTCTTCTTCTACTTCATTATCATTTTTTATCATTTTAGCTGTAAAAATTGCTCCTATTAAAACTAAAATGGCTATTATTGCAACTATAATCTTTTCTTTCACTTTTTTACCATCCCCTAAATACTTTTTCTATTAGTATTTACTAATTTTGGTAATTTATTCTGGTATTTATGTTTTTTATCTGTCCGTTTATTATTTAATACGATTGTTATTTCTCCATTTAAATCTGTTCTATAAATTTTAATTTTTTTATTCTGTAATCTTTTTATTACTTCTTGGTTTGGATGGCCAAATTTGTTATTCTCTCCGACACCTATTACTGCAAATTTTGGAGATACTATATTTATAAATTTTTCACTAGATGATGTTTTAGAACCATGATGTGCAACTTTTAGAATTGTAGATTTTAAAATATTCGTATTACTATATAGATCTAGTAATTGATTCTCTGCAATTTCTTCAATATCTCCTGTAAATAGCATATCAAATTGTTTATATCTTAATTTTGCAACTATAGAATTATTATTTAATGGGTTTGTTGAAATTAATTTTTTAGTTGGAAATAAAATATCAATGCTTACATCTTTTTCTACATTAATTCTATCACCACTTGATACTTGTTTAATATTAAGTTGATTATTATATATTATTTCTAAAAATTGGTTATATTGTTGTGTTTTTTCATATTGTTTTCCAATAATTATATTTTCAACTTGTAATTCTTTTAAAATTGTAAGTAATCCATTAACATGATCACTATCGAAATGACTTATTACCATATAATTTAGTCTAGATATTCCCATATCTAATAAATATGGTAACAATGTATTTTTTCCAATGTCATAGTACTCACTTCCTCCACCATCTATTAAGATGGTTTTATTATTTGGTGTAATTATTAAAGTACTATCTCCTTGTCCTACATCTATCACGACACCATTCTTAATACAACAAAAAATTGTGAGTGAACAGGATTTCAACTTGGTAATAAGAAAAAATTTGTGAGTGTTTCGGATTTAAACGCAAAAAAAAGAACAAACCATTTCTGATTTGCTCATATCACTATTCCTACAACTTGTAATTTGAACAACCATAAAACGATTTTTTTAATACAATATTGTTGCCACACT